>CAKNPW010000026.1 GCA_930990555.1 uncultured Clostridium sp.
AATACAGGTACTAATAGCCAAAAACCAGATACAAATACAGGTACTAATAGCCAAAAACCAGATACAAATACAGGTACTAATAGCCAAAGACCAGATACAAATACAGGTACTAATAACCAAAAACCAGATACAAATACAGGTACTAATAACCAAAATCCAAACAATAATAATTCGAATCCAGGAGCAGGAACAACTAATAGTAATAATTCAAATAATAATTCAGTATATTACTATAATGGAACTGCAAATAAAACATTAGCAGATGAACTATTGCCTAAGACGGGAACAGATATGGCAAGGTGGGTATTACCAGTAGTTATAGCAGTATTTATTATTTCATATTTTAATTATAGAAGATATAGAGATATAAAAATTAAATAAAGAAATAAAGGGGCAATAAGTTAATTCTATCTTATTGCCCATTTGTAAATGAAGGCTAATAAAATTAAAAAAGTTCGAAAGGAGACAATATGGAAAATAATTTAGAAGAAATAGCAAATAAAATAAGAATTAATACTGTAAAAGAAGTATATTATGCTAAATCTGGACATCCAGGAGGTTCTTTATCTATAGCAGAAATATTAGCAGTACTTTATTTTAAAGAAATGAAAATAAATCCGCAGAATCCAAAAGATGAAAATAGAGATAGATTTGTATTATCTAAAGGTCATTGTTCACCTGCACTATATGCGACTTTAGCATTAAAAGGATTTTTTGATTTGGAAGAATTAAAGAATTTTAGAAATATAAATTCAATGCTTCAAGGACATCCAGACATGAAGAAAATACCAGGAGTAGATATGTCTACAGGATCATTAGGACAAGGCTTATCAGCAGCTAATGGAATGGCACTAGCAGGAAAAATTGACAATAAAGATTACAGAGTATATGCGATATTAGGTGATGGAGAAATAGAAGAAGGGCAAGTATGGGAAGCTGCAATGGCTTCAGCAAAATATAAATTAGATAATTTATGTATCTTTATAGATAATAATAATCTACAAATTGATGGAACTATAGATAAAATAATAAATCCATATCCAATAGATAAAAAATTTGAAAGTTTTGGATTTTATGTAATAAATATTAATGGTAACGACACTAAAGAAATAGAGAAAGCTCTAGAGAAGGCAAAGCAAATTAAAGGAAGACCTACAGTGATTATTGCAAAAACAATCAAGGGAAAAGGAGTTTCTTTTATGGAGAATAATGTTGGGTGGCATGGAAAAGCACCAAACGAAGAAGAATACAAACTAGCATTAAAAGAGTTAGGAGGCGAAGCTGATGAATAATAATGAAAAAAAGGCAACAAGACAAAGCTATGGAGAAGAATTGGAAAAATTAGGTGAAACAAATGATAAAATAGTTGTTTTGGATGCTGATTTATCAGCTGCAACAAAAACTAGTATTTTTGCAAAAAAATTTCCAGATAGATTTTTTGACATGGGAATAGCAGAGCAGAATATGATAGGAACTGCCGCTGGACTTGCTACATGTGGTAAAATTCCGTTTACAAGTACATTTGCTATGTTTGCAGCAGGAAGAGCATATGACCAAATAAGAAATAGTATTTGCTATCCTAAATTAAATGTTAAAATTTGTGCAACTCATGCAGGAATAACAGTAGGAGAAGATGGTGCAACCCATCAAATGTTAGAGGATATATCTCTAATGAGAACAATTCCAAATATGACGGTTATCTGTACATCTGATGATACACAAACAAGATGGGCAGTAAATGAAATTGCTAAATTTGAAGGACCTGTATATTTAAGACTATGTAGGTTAGCAACACCAAAAATTTATGAAGATGAAAAATTTCAAATAGGTAAAGGAATTCAAATAGGTGGTGGAACAGATGCTACAATAATAGCTACAGGAGTAGTTGTGTCAGAAGCTATAGAAGCAATGGAAGAATTAAAAAAAATTGGGCTAAATGTAAGAGTTATAGATATGCATACAATAAAGCCAATAGACAAGGATATTATTATAAAAGCAGCAAAAGAGACAAAGAAAATCATAACAATTGAAGATCATAGCATAATAGGAGGACTAGGTTCTGCTGTATGTGAGGTATTAGCAGAAAATTATCCTACAAAAGTATATAGAATGGGAATAAAAGATGTGTTTGGAAAATCAGGAAAAGCAGAAGATTTATTAAAATATTTCAAAATTGATAAAAGTGCTATTGTAAAGGCTGTTACAGAAAAATAATTAATGTAAATTTTTATGTACCCTATTGCAATAAATCTTATTTATTGTTATTATATCTTGTAGATATAAATAAAAATATATCAAATTAAGGAGCAATTAAGATGATAGAATTTAGAAATGTTTGCAAAAAATACGAGACAGGAACAGAAGCTGTAAAAAATGCCAATTTTATTATAGAAAAAGGTGAATTTGCATTTCTTGTAGGTGCTTCAGGATCAGGAAAATCAACATTAATAAAATTAATTTTAAAGGAAGAAGAACCTACATCAGGAAATATTATAATAAATGGAAAAGATACTACATTTTTAAAACCAAACAGAATTCCATATTTAAGAAGAAGTATGGGCGTTGTATTTCAAGACTTCAGATTATTACCAGACAAAACTGTTTATGAAAATGTAGCTTTTGCTATGTACATTGTAAAAGCTACACCAAGACACATTAGAAGACAAGTACCAATGGTATTATCATTGGTTGGATTAAGTGCAAAAGCAAAAATGTATCCAAACGAATTATCAGGAGGAGAACAACAAAGAGTAGCACTTGCTAGAGCTTTAGTTAATAATCCTTCAATGCTAATTGCTGACGAGCCTACAGGAAACTTGGATCCAGATACAGCTTGGGATATTATGACTCTTTTAAACGATATCAATTTAAGAGGAACAACAGTAGTTGTTGCAACTCATGCGAAAGATATTGTAGACCAAATGAATAAAAGAGTTATTCATATTCGTAAAGGCTCTATAGTAAAAGATGATGAAAAAGGTGGGTATGAATTGTGAGATATAATGTTATAACTTATCTATTAGGAGAAGGAATAAGGAATGTTTTTAAAAATAAAAAATCAACAAGTGCTTCAATAATTATAATGAGTCTTACAATGTTAATATTTGGGGTATTCTTTGTAATAACTCAAAATATTAACAGCATAATGGAACAAATAGAAAGTGAACAAGGAATAGAAGTGTTTTTATATGATATTTCAGAAGACCAAACAAAAGCAGTTGAAGATTACATAAGAAATATTGATGCAGTAAATACAGTTGAATATAAATCAAAAGAAGATGCGTTAAATCAATTAAAAAGCCAATTTAAGGATAGGGAAGAATTATTAGCAGGTTACGAGGAAAATAATATATTTCCAGCATCTTATGTTGTAACATTAACTGATTTAACTAAAAGTAGTGAAGTAATCCAAAAAATATGGGATTATGACAAGGATAAATCCGATACTGAAAAAGTAATTAAAAATATAACAAGCAAAGATGAGACTGTAACAACTTTAATTAATTTAGCAAATGGAATAAGAATAATAACAGGAGTAATTCTTGCAATATTAATTATAATTTCAATATTTATAATATCAAATACAATAAAACTTACAGTGCATGCAAGAAGAAAAGAAATATCTATAATGAAATATGTAGGTGCAACAAATAGTTTTATAAGATGGCCTTTTATTGTAGAAGGTATAATAATTGGAATAATATCAGGAGCAATATCAATAATTATTTTAGGAATAAATTATAATTTAATAGCAGGAAAAATACTAGAATCACAGGTTGTATCTGCAATGAATATAAATCTATTAACTTTTGCAGATATGTTTGGACTAATTGTAGTTGTTTATACAATATTAGGAGTTGGAATCGGTGTCTTAGGAAGTTGTATTTCTATGCGTAGGTATTTAAAAGTATAGAAAAGGAGTGTAATATGAAAAGATTTCTAGTAATATTAATAATAATGTTATTGTTAATATCAACTTTAGGGGTTTCAACATTCGCAGAAGAATTATCAGATTTACAAGAGCAACAAACACAAGTACAAGCAAACCAAGATATGGCAACAACACAACTTCAAGCAGTACAAGAAGAACTAACAGATAATTTACAACAAATTCAAGAACTAAATAGTAATATTACACAATATGAAACAGAAATAAATGATTATAATACTCAAATTGTAACCTTACAAGATGATATTACAAAAACAGAGGAAGAAATAAAAAAGGCTGAAGAAAATTATAATAGCCAGAAAAAATTATTAGACGATAGATTAATAACGATGTATGAAGCAGGTACAACAGAATATTTAGATGTTGTATTAAGCTCAAAAACAATAACAGAATTTTTATCTAATTATTATTTGTTATCAATTTTGGCTGACTCTAATGTGAATTTTTTGGATACAATAGAAAAACAAAGACAAATAATAGAAGATGAAAAGAAAAAATTAGAAGAACAAAAACAACAAATTGATACAGCAAAGGAAGAAAAAGAGAAGGCATCTATAATATTGCAAAATACAAAAGTTATGAAAGATACATATACATCTCAATTAACAGATCAAGAAAAACAGATACAGTCAGAGATAGATGCTTATCAAGCTCAATTGAATCAGATAGAAGCAGAGATTCAATCTATAACAGCTAATAGCTTAATAATTAACCCAAACTATATTGGGGGAGAAATGCTTTGGCCATTGCCAGGCTATACTAAATTAAGTTCAACATTTAAGATGAGAGTTCATCCTATAACAGGGGTATATAAATTACATACTGGAATAGATATACCTGCACCTAAAGGAACTAATTTCCTTGCAGCAAATGATGGGGTAGTAGTAAAAGCAGGTTATAATACTGCTTATGGAAACATGGTTATAATAGATCATGGAGGAGGAGTATCAACATTATATGCACATGGTAGTGAAATAAAAGTAACATTAGGACAAACTGTAAAAAAAGGAGATGTCGTTCTACTAGTAGGTGATACAGGATATGCAACTGGAGCACATGGACATTTCGAAGTTAGAATAAATGGAACGCCTGTAGATCCATTGCCATATGTAACTAATCAGAATGGAGTAAACTAACTTAAAACGGAGGATAAAAAATGAAAAAAATATACTTAAAAGTTATATCAATATTAATTATTGCAACAATAATATTAAATGCTGTATCAATATCGTATGCAGCTTCAAGTATTAGTAGTCAAAAAAATGAATTAAATCAAAAAATACAAGAAACAAAGGATAATTTAAACGAAGTAAATAGTCAAAAGAAAGAATCACAAAATAAAGTTAATGATTTATCTAGTCAAATAGATTCTTATGAATCACAAATAAATTCTTTGAAAAGTGAAATAGAAACAAAAACTAACGAAGTTCAAGAATTACAGAAAAAATTAGATGAGTTAGAAGCAGAAAGAGAAAAAAATCAAAATTTACTAGATGAAAGGTTAGTTACATTATACGAAGCTGGGGAAGTTTCATATTTAGATATGTTACTATCTTCTACAGATTTAACAGAATTTATATCTAGTTATTATATGATAGAAACATTAACAGCAGCAGATAAAGAGTTAATTCAAAACTTAGAAAATGATAAAAAAGAAATAGCTGAAACTCAAGAAAAAGTAAATTCAAGTTTAAGTGAAATAGAGACAAAGAAAACTGAATTAGAAAGTGTACAACAAGAATTGAGCAAAGCTAAAAATGAAGAGCAAACAAAAGTTGATGAATTAACAGAACAATCACACGATTTAGAAAGTGATGTAGAAGAATATGAGAAGAAAATGAAAGAGCTTGATGCAAAAGAGAAAGCTCAAGAAGCAGCCTTACAGAAAAAATATGAAGAAGCAAAGAAAAAAGCAGAACAAAATGCATCATCAGGTTCAAGCTCTAGTTCAAGTGGTTCTTCAGCTGCTGGAAGTACTGTAAGTTCAAAAGGATTTATAAGACCAGTTAAGAGTGGAGGTATTACTGCTACAATGTATTATTCTAGTGGAAAATACCATGGTGCTGTAGATTTTGGTGTATCAGTAGGAACGCCAGTTTATGCAGCAGCAGATGGAATTGTAGTTACATCTACTTGGGGTGGTTCAGATAGTTATGGTTATTACATAAAAATTAAACATTATAATGGCTTATATACTTTATATGCTCATGGTTCATCACTAGTTGTAAGTGTAGGACAAGAAGTAAAACAAGGACAATTAATAATGTATTCAGGAAATACAGGAAATTCAACAGGACCACATTTACATTTTGAGGTAAGAGTTTCACCAGGAGGATACAGCAATAGAGTTAATCCATTAAATTATTTACCATAGTGCAATAGGGATTTTGGGGACGTTCCTTAAAATCCCTTTTTAAATAATTAAGTTTACACATAAAAAATGATACCTAAGAATAAAAACTTAAGTAGCGGTTATATTAAGTAATAAGGGGGATTCTAGAATGAAAAAATCAACAATAGCAATTATAGTAGTTGTTGTGATATTAATAGCAATAATTGCTGGCTTAGTATCTAGCTATAATGGTGTAGTTAGCTTAGCAGAAGAAGTTGATAATAAATTTGCTACAATTGATACTATGTTACAAAGAAGAGCAGATTTAATACCAAATTTAGTAAATACAGTAAAAGGGTACACAAATCAAGAACAATCTGTAATAGATTCAGTAACAGATGCAAGAGCAAAATTAGCTGGAGCAAATTCTGTCGAAGAAAAAGCTAATGCTGACCAAGAATTAACAAGTGCATTAAATAATTTATTAGTAGTCGTAGAAAATTATCCAGATTTAAAATCATCTCAAAACTTTATTAATTTATCAGATGAATTAGCTGGAACAGAAAATCGTATAGCAACAGCAAGAAAAGATTATAATGATGCTGTAAAAGAATATAATACAAAAATAAAAAGATTTCCTACTAATATAATATCTGGAATGTTCGGATATGGGGAGAAAGAATACTTCCAAGCATCAGAAGGAAGCGAGGAGGTACCAACTGTTGACTTCAATACTGTACAATAGAAAAATTAAATATATATTAATTTTAGCCATTTTTTCTATAGTGTTAATTACTAATAGCTCATATGCTATTGTTTCACAAACAAGAGACTTCTATGTTAATGATTCAGCAAATTTATTATCTGATGAAACGGAAGCCTATATAATCGATATGAATAAAACATTAGAAGAACAAACTGGTGCACAAATAGTAGTTGTTACAGTTCAAAATTTAGAAGGGCAATCTTTAGAAGAATATGCTACAGAATTATTTAGAGATTATGGAATTGGGGACAAAGAAAAGAATAATGGAGTTCTTTTATTGTGTGCATATGAAGAAAGGCAATTTAGAATAGAAGTAGGCTATGGTCTTGAAGGAACTTTAACAGATGGAAAAACTGGTAGAATTCAAGATGAATATATAATTCCATATCTTAAAGAAAATAATTTTAATGATGGAATAAGAAATGGATTTAATGCTGTCTTAAAAGAAGTAGAAAATGAGTATGGTATTACAATTGAGGGAGCAGAAGAGGGAAATGTAGTAGGAACAACCACAAGAACAAATGTATCTAGCAATGTAGCACCACATATAATTATGATGGTAATTTTTATATTAGTAGTAATATTTTTTAGCAGACGTGGAATATTCTTTATAGGAGGTTTTGGCGGTGGCCATCTTGGTGGTCGGAGGCTCATTTGGTGGCGGTGGTTCCTTTGGTGGAGGTGGCTCTTCTGGAGGAGGCGGATCATCAAGAAGTTTCTAAAATGAATAGGGATTTGGGGACGTTCCTTCCAATCCCTATTTATATATAAAACCCGTATTAATAGATTTTATTAATACGGGTAATTTAATTTTATAAAATTAAATTCTTTAACCAGCGTTTAGTTATTATTATATAAATTTTTTTCATATAAATCTTCTATATGAACATTTTTTTCTTCGAAATTATCAATAAATCCTACTTTAGCGATATCATTATTCACTTCTTGTATCCATACAGGTCTTTCATTATAAAAGATATCTACTTTCTGTTTATTTCTTAAAATTTCATGTATTTTGGAAGCTTTCATACAAATCATCTCCTATTAAAAAACTTGTACTATTAATATATCCAAAATCTAGAAAAATATTCCAAAAATATTTATAAACGAGGAAAATCCCCAGGTGACAAGCACCATAGGGGATTTCTTACCAGAACCAGAAAAAGAGTATTATAAAAATGATACCCTTAAAGCTGACAACCATTGCCCGCTCACGGTCTCCGGCCATCTCGTCCGGTTTTAGAAGCTTGTTAATGAGCCAATTTACAAAGAACAATAAGAGTCCGAAAATGGCCAAATAAAAACTCCATTCTCCAAGCTTAAAGAATGCCCAGAGGATTAATAAGATGATGAAAAACCACATAGTCTATGCTCCTTTCATAATAATCAACAGCGAATAAATTTCGTGTATATTATAGCATATTGATAAACATATGTAAAAGCCAATATAAAATTGATAAAAAAATACAAAATTGAATTTTTCTATCAGTTTTATTTTAACATTTACAAGTAGAATTACAAAAATAAAAAATTCTTTTCTTTGAACTATCATAAAAAATATGTTACACTTATAAACAAAATAGAAGTTGTAACCAAAAGATATTATTGTAAATACAGGAGGATAAAATGGAAAAAATTACAACCGATATTACGAAACATATTTATTGGAAAAAAACAAAAGTTACTGAACTAGAATATGATGAAAATTTAGAATGGAATATAGTAAGAGTGTATCCTAATCATATAAAACATAAATGGATAGGAATGGGATGAAGTATTACAGAAGCTAGTTGCTATAATTATAATCTTTTATCTAAAGAAAAACAAAAAAAATTTATAAATGCATATTATGGCCAAAATGGTCTTAATTATAATTTAGCTAGAATATCTATAGGAAGTAATGATTTTTGCATTAATTCATATGAATATTCTACAAAAGAAGATTTAAGTGATTTTTCTATAGAACATGATAAAAAGTACATTTTGCCGGTTATTAATAATATATTAAAAGAAAAAAATCTAACTTTTATTGCTAGTCCATGGTCACCACCAAAATTTATGAAGACAAATAAAGAATTGTATAATGGAGGAAAGTTATTAAAAAAATATTATTCTATCTATGCTGAATATTTAATAAAGTTTTTAGAAGCATATAGGAAAGAGAATATTAATATTAATTATATAACTATGCAAAATGAACCATATGCTTGTCAAAAATGGGAATCATGTAAATATTCGCTTAATGAACAAAAACAATTTATTTATGAAAATCTTTTGAAATTATTAAGAAAAACAGATACAAAATTATTGTTATGGGATCATAATAAGGAAAATTTGTATAATAATATTAATGAATTATATAGAGCAGATGAAAAAATAGCAGGAATTGCATATCATTGTTATTCAGGAGCACATTTAACTAATTTAGAGTTAGTGGCACAAAAATATAAAGACAGTCTACTTATTCATACAGAGGGAGCATGTTATTTTTCTAATTATAATGAAAAAGAATGGATAAAAGATGCTGAAATGTATTTAATTGACTTAATTAATGATATGAACTATGGAATGAATGGATATGTAGATTGGAATATTTTATTGGATTTTAATGGAGGGCCAAATCACAAAAATAATTTTTGTAAAAGCCCTATTATATTAAATGAAAATAGTTCAGATTTTATTTTAACGCCAATATATTATTATTTAGGGCATATTTCTAAATATGTGGAACATGAAGCAAAAATTCTTGCTGTAGACACGTATTTGCCTAATTTGCTAGTAATAGCAACTAAAAAAGAAAATAGAATTGTAACCACCATTTTAAATTTCAATAATGAAACAATGGAACTCAATTTATTAATAAATAAAACAAGAGTTAATGATTACATAAATCCTCATACAATATGTACATATATAGATATAATATAAAAAACTGATAATAATAAAAAAGCCTTATACAAAATTCGTATAAGACTTTTTTTGGTGACCCGTACGGGAATCGAACCCATGATTCAGCCTTGAGAGGGCTGCGTCTTAACCGCTTGACCAACGGGCCAATAACAAACTTTGTTATTTATATCATAAAAATAAAATATAGTCAATAGGAACAAAATTTCGTAAAAATCTATTGACAAAAAAATAAAATAATATATAATAATAAGCGAACAAAGGTTTTAAAGAAGGGCAGAAAAATGTTAGAAGAAAAAGATAGAATAGATGTTGTTTTAGTAAAAAAACACTATTTTCAAACAAGACAAAAAGCTAAATATGAAATAGAACAAGGCAATGTCTATGTAAACGGAAAACAAATTACTAAAACAAGTAAAATAATAAATTATCAAGATAATATAGAAATAAAAGGACAAACACTAAAATATGTAAGCAGAGGCGGACTAAAATTAGAAAAGGCCATTAGTTTATTTGAAATTCCATTAAAAGACAAAATATGTGCAGATATAGGGGCATCAACAGGAGGTTTTACAGACTGTATGTTGCAAAATGGTGCACAAAAAGTTTATGCAATAGATGTTGGTCATTCTCAATTAGCAGAAGAATTATTAAATAATGAAAAGGTAGTAAATTTGGAAGGAACAAATATTAAAGAATTAGATACTAATAGTATAGAAAAGTTAGATTTTATTAGTTCAGATGTATCTTTTATTTCAGAAATACATGTATTGCCAAAAATATATGAATTATTAAAAATAAAAGGAAAAGCAGTTGTGTTAATAAAACCACAATTTGAAGCTGGAAGCCAACATTTAAATAAAAATGGAGTTGTAAAAAATATAAAGATACATCAAAAAGTAATTCAAAATATTGTAATGTTTGCAAATAAACTTGGCTTTAGAATTATAGATGTAACATATTCTCCAATTAAAGGTCCAGCAGGTAATATAGAATATTTATTATATGTTGAAAAAAATGAAAATAATTTATTGGATTTATATAAAATGAAAAATAATGCATTAGAAATTACTACAGAAGCATTTAAAGAATTAAAATAAAGAGGTGTACATATGATATCTACATTGCATATAAAAAACATAGGAATAATCGATGAGATTATGATAGATTTTTCAAAAGGATTTAATATATTAACAGGAGAAACAGGAGCAGGAAAGACATTAATTATAGGAGCATTAGGAATAGTAGCAGGCGGAAGGTTCTCAAAAGAAATGATTAGAAAAGGTGAAAATCATTCATTTGTAGAAGTTAGTATATATTTGCCAAATCATCCAAAAGCAGTAGATGGAAATATCATAATTTCTAGGGAAATATTTGAAAATGGCAGAAACACTTGCAAAATAAATGGACGTTTAGTAACTGTAAATGAATTAAAAGAATTTATGAATAAAATCATAAATATACACGGGCAAAATGATAATCAAAATTTATTAAATAAAGAAAATCACATAAAATATTTAGATAAGTTTTTAGGAAAAGAGTTCTTAAATAGGAAAAATGAGTATACTGAGTTATATAATAAATATGTAGATATTAATAGAAAATTAAAAGAAAACTATGGTGATGAAAAAGAAAAACAACGTAAGTTAGATTTGTTATATTATCAAGTAAATGAAATAAAAAATGCAAATTTAAAAATAAATGAAGATGAAGAATTAGAAGAACAAAGAAATCTTATAGTAAATGCTGAAAAAATATCAAAATCATTAAATGAAGCAGATATGCAAATAAATGAAAATGCATTAAATTCAATAAGTATAGCAATTAAAAATTTAGAAAAAATAGAAGATATAAATATTAAATACCAAAAAACATTAAGTTCATTAAAAAGTAATTATTATGATTTACAAGAAATTGCAATAGATTTAAATCATTATAATTTAGATACATCTTTCGAAGAAGAAGAAAGAGATGAGATAGAAAATAGAATAGATGAGATAAACGACTTAAAAAGAAAATATGGAAATACAATAGAAGAAATATTAAATTATAAAAATGAAGTAGAAGAAGAAATAGATAAAATAGAAAATTTAGAAGAGAAAAATAAGGAATTAAAAACTGAGTTAACAAAGATAACCGCAGAATTAGAAAAAAGATCTATAGAATTACACCAAACAAGACAAAAGCATGGAATAGAATTAGAAACTAAAATAAATAGTGAACTTGCAGATTTAGAAATGCCTAATGCAAAATTTAAGATAAACATAGAGAATACAAATTTTAATAAAGATGGAACTGATGAAATAGAATTTATGATAACAACTAATAAAGGAGAAGATTTTAAACCATTAATAAAAACAGCATCTGGCGGAGAAATGTCTAGAATAATGCTAGCAATAAAAACAGTTTTATCAGATGTTGACGAAGTACCTGTTTTAATATTTGATGAAATAGATACAGGTATTAGTGGAAAAGCTGGAAATGCAGTTGGAGAAAAATTAAAAACAATTTCAAAAAATCATCAAGTTATCATAGTTACACATTTAGCTAGTATTGCAGCTAAAGGAGATTCTAATTATTATATTTATAAAGAAGTAGAGGGAGATAATACTAAAACAAGAATAAAAAATCTAAATGAACAAGAAGTTATAGAAGAAATAGCAAGAATTGCGAGTGGAATTGTATCAGAGATATCATTAAAACATGCAATGGAATTAAGAGCAGCAGTTTAAATAAATGGACTAATATATGTAAAAAGAAGTGGACTAAATTAAATTTATCCACTTCTTTTGTATAATGATATTATTTTAATTCTACGATTGTGACACCCATTTCACCTTCTCCAAAAGTACCAAGTCTAAATGATTTAACATGAGGATGTTTTTTTAGAAAAGCATGAATACCAGTACGTAATTTACCAGTACCTTTTCCATGTACTATTCTAACAGTTTTTAATTTTGCTAAACTGCAATCATCCAAATATTTATCAATAACGAAAATTGCTTCATCAACTGTTTGTCCTATTACATTAATTTCTGGAGATATGTTTTTTGATTTTGACATACCAGAGAAAGCTTTAGAAGGTGTTTTATTTGTACTCTGCTTTTTATTTACAATAGAAATATCTGTAACAGGAACAAAAGATTTCATATTTCCACATTGTACTTGTACTTCATTATTTTTGTTTGGCAAGGATAGTAAAGTACCATTATTCATAAATTTATTTATATATATATCCATTCCAACTTTTAGTTGGTTTACATCTAAGTTACTAGAAGATGAGTTGCTTATTTTATTAGCAGAAACTTTTTTTATAGAATCTGTTAATTTATTTCTATAATTATCTAAATCTTTTAAAGAATTAGAAGTATTTTCGATTTTTCTCATTTGACGTATTATATTAGTTGCTTCATCTTTGGCTGAATATAATATTTCACGAGCTTCTAACTTAGCTTTATTGATAATTTCGTTTTGTTTGTTTTGAACATCAGAATAATCTTTTTCTAAATTTTCTTGTAATTGTGATATTTTAGCCAATCTTTGTTCAATTTCACTTTTCTCGTCTTCAATTTTTAGTTTATTATCGTAAATGTTTTTTAATAAATCTTCAACATGAATAGTATCAGTATCTAAGAACTCATTAGCTTTTTGTAAGATATCATCAGAAAGCCCCAGTTTTTTACTGATAGCAAAAGCATTACTTTTACCAGGTACACCGATTAAAAGTTTATAAGTAGGGGAAAGCGTGTCTATATCAAATTCTTGGCTTGCATTTTCAAAACCAGAGTGTGTTAAAGCATAGTTTTTTATTTCTGGATAATGTGTTGTAGCTAGTGTTAATATTCCTTTATTATATAGAGACTCTAGTATACTGATTGCTAGACTACTTCCTTCAATAGGATCAGTTCCAGACCCAAGTTCATCAACTAAAACTAAACTATCTGATGTAGAATTTTTTAGTATTTCTATAATGTTTAGCATATGTGAAGAAAAAGTACTTAAAGATTCTTGAATACTTTGTTCGTCACCAATATCTGCAAAAACATTGTCAAATACAAAAACACTACTATTTTCATTAGCTGGAATATTTAATCCAGACATAGCCATTAATGTTATTAAACCAACTGTTTTTAAAGTTACAGTTTTACCACCAGTATTAGGACCAGTAATTACAAGTGTATTAAAATTAATTCCTAAATTTATATTAATTGGAACTACAGCATCCTTGTTTATTAAAGGATGTCTAGCTTTTATCAAATTTATTTGTTTATCATCGTTCAAAATAGGTCTTGTAGCATCTAAAGATATAGAATAATTTGCTTTAGCAAAAATAAAATCAAGTAATCCTATAATTCTAAGGTTATTTTCTAATTGTTCTAAAATTTCAAAAAGTGAGTTTGTAAATTTTGCTAAAATTTTTTCTATCTCTAAGTTTTCTTCTACAGTTAAATTGGCAATTTTACTATTTAATTCAAAAATAGAAACAGGTTCTATAAAAACAGTAGAACCACTATTAGACATATCATGAATAAATCCCTTTATATTATTTCTGTATTCTTCTTTTACAGGAATAACATACCTGTCATTTTTTATAGTTATAACAGGTTCCTGAAGATATTTAGAATAACTTGAAGAAGATATATAGTGATTTAATTTGTTTTTTATTTCTTGTTCGATTTTTCTCTTAGTTGTTCTAATATTAAATAAATTAGTAGATGCTCTATCATCAACAGTATAATCATCAATAATTGCAGAAAAAATGCTATCTTCAATATCTTTATTAGTGTATAAATTATCAAAATAATTATATAAGCTATTAAATTCATTTAAGTCAATAAGTTCATCAGAAAAAAAGTAATCCTTTAAATCTTTTGCTAATCTTAAAAATTTTCCGATATTTAGTACATTTGCAATTGATAATATCTTATTACTTTTTAATGTTTTTAAACAAATTTCGATTTCTTCTGATAATTCATAAATAGGAATATTGCCTTTTTTATATCTTAGAATAACAGCTTCATTTGTTTCATTTAAAGCCTTTATAACTTTATTTTTATCATCAAAAGGATATAAATTGGTACAGTATTTTTTTCCAATAAATGTATTAGAAAAAGTTGCTAAATTTTCTGTAACTTTGTTAAATTCTAATTTTTCTAAATATTTGCTAAACATATGAAAACTCCTTTATATTAAATTGTATTTTTCAAAAATTGATTTAATCATATGTGTATCTAAACCTACAATCGAATTATAGTCGCCATCATAGCCTTTTAAATAAACTTTTCCTATACCTTGTACAGCATATGCTCCAGCTTTATCCATAGGTTCTTTTGTATCTACATAAGAACAGATATCATAATAAGACATATTTTTAAAATAAACAGTTGATTTATTAACTCTTGTTTCAAAAATAATTGAGTGTTCTTTTTTTATAATTACAGTTGTACCAGTATAGATATCATGAGAATTTCCCTGTAATAGCTTTAAAATACGAATAGCATCTTCTCTATCTTTTGGTTTACCTAGAATAATATTGCCAAAAGAAACTAATGTATCAGAACCAATTACAGTATACTCATTATTTTCTTTATATTTATCTATGAAAATTGAATAAGCTTTTTCATATGACAATTTTTCTGCTAATTTTTGTGGATTAGTCTCCAGCTTTTTCAATTCATTTTCATCAATATCACTTGGAATAATATCAAAATTACTTATTATTGTTGATAATAACTGTTTTCTTCTAGGAGAAGAAGAAGCTAAAATAAATTCCATAACAAAACCTCCTATAATCCTACGTATTATAACATTTTTAGTTTTGAAAAATCAATATTGCGTTTAGAGTTTTGCTATGGTAAAATAAATAAAGTTAAAAACGGAGGAATTGTATGGAAGATAGACAGCAAAACATAAGAAATTTCAGCATAATTGCACATATAGATCATGGTAAATCAACATTAGCAGATAGAATGATAGAAATGACAGGTGTTCTTTCAAAAAGAGAAATGGAATCTCAAGTATTAGATAATATGGAGATAGAAAGAGAACGTGGAATAACAATAAAATCACAATCTGTAAGAATGATTTATAAAGCCAAAGATGGAAAAGAATATATATTTAATTTAATAGATACACCAGGACATGTAGATTTTAATTACGAAGTGTCAAGAAGCTTAGCTGCATGTGAAGGTGCGATATTAGTTGTAGATAGTAGTCAAGGAGTTGAAGCACAAACACTAGCAAATGTGTATTTAGCATTAGATAATAATTTGGAAATTTTACCAGTAATAAATAAAGTAGATTTACCAAATGCTAGACCTGATGAAGTAAAAAAAGAAATAGAGGATATAATTGGAATACCAGCAGAAGATGCACCTTGCATTTCTGCT
This sequence comes from uncultured Clostridium sp., assembly GCA_930990555.1. Classification (GTDB taxonomy): domain Bacteria; phylum Bacillota; class Clostridia; order TANB77; family CAG-508; genus Merdicola. The sequence continues at coordinate 16,344 of CAKNPW010000026.1, forward strand.
AAAACAGGTTTAAATGTAGAAGAAGTTTTAGAAAGAATTGTAACAGATATTCCAGCACCATCAGGAGATAAAAATAAACCATTAAAATGTTTAATCTTTGATTCTTTTTATGATAATTATAAAGGTGCGGTAAGTTATGTAAGAGTAAGAGATGGAAGAGTAAAAGTAGGTGACGAAATTTTACTAATGTCTTCTAATAAAACTTTTATAGTAACTGAAGTTGGATTTTTCGAACCAGGTAAATATTATCCTTGTGAAGAATTAGTTGCAGGTGATGTAGGATATATTGCTGCAAGTATAAAAAGCCTATCAGATATTAGAGTTGGAGATACAATAACATTAAAAGAAAATAAAGCAGAAGAGCCTTTACCTGGATATAAAAAAGTAAATCCAATGGTTTATTGTGGATTATATCCAGTAGATGGTAGCGATTATGAAAATTTAAAAGTAGCATTAGAAAAGTTGCAATTAAATGATGCAGCACTTCAATATGAGCCGGAAAGTTCTAATGCTCTTGGTTTTGGATTTAGATGTGGATTTTTGGGGTTATTACATTTAGAAATAATAGAGGAAAGATTAGATAAAGAATTTGATTTAAGTTTAATTACAACATCGCCATCAGTTATATATAAAATTCATAAAACAGATGGCGAAATAATTGAACTATATAACCCAGCAGATTTGCCAAAGCCACAAGAAATAAGCTATATGGAAGAGCCTTTTGTAGAAGCAGAAATATTAACGCCAAAAGAATTTGTTGGAAACATAATGGAAATTTGCCAAAATAGAAGAGGTATATATAAAGATATGAAATACCTTGACGAGAATAGGGTTACAATTATATATGAATTACCATTAAATGAAATAATATATGACTTTTTCGATACATTGAAATCAAAAACAAAAGGATATGCTTCATTTGATTATGAATTAAAAGAATATAGAAGATCAGAATTAGTAAAATTAGATATATATGTAAATGGTGAAAGTGTTGATGCATTAAGTTTTATAGTTCATAAAGATTCTGCCTATGATAGAGGGAGAAAGATGATAGAAAAATTAAAAACAGTTATACCACGTCATTTATTTACAATACCATTACAAGCTGTTATAGGAGGTAAAATAATAGCAAGAGAAACAATCTCAGCAATGAGAAAAGATGTGTTGGCTAAATGCTATGGTGGAGATATAACACGTAAAAAGAAACTTTTAGAAAAGCAAAAGCGTGGAAAGAAAAAAATGCGTGAGATAGGTAATGTAGAAATACCACAAGAAGCCTTCTTATCAGTATTAAAATTAGATGAAGAAAAATAATAGGAAGTATAAAAATAAAAAGAATTGTATTATGTTATTAGTAATAAATGAAGAGAAAAATGGAAAATCAAATTATGTAGGTGCAAATAGTTTCGCAGAAATAGCAATGGGATTTTATTTTGGTAAAATGGTATTTTAAAAAAATGATATATATAAGCCTTTTGCAGATGAATTAGTTGGGTGGGGAGTCATATCACTTAAAGGTAACTTAGATGCAATTAAAGAGTACAAGTAGTAGGTAGTAATATGGAAATAACCAAAAAAGAATTTGTAAATATAAATAATAAATTTGATGAGTATAAAATAAAAGAAGAAAAAGCTTTCGAATATATAGAAGGCAGAGAAAAAATAATTGTATCTGCTCCACATAGTGTTAGGCAAACTAGAAATGGAAAAATAAAAGGCAAAGATTCTTGTACAGGGACAATAGCAATTTTATTACAAAAAGCAATAGGGTGTTATTGTATTTATAAAACAAAAAATTGTAAAGATGACGCGAATTATGATATAGAAAATAATATTTATAAAGCTAAAATATTAGAGCTAATAAAAAATAACAAAATTAAATTTTTATTAGATCTTCATGGTGCAAAAGATGGACAAGGATTTGATATAGATGTTGGAACAGCGAATTTAAGTAATTTAAATGGACAAAATAAATATCTCAAAGATTTTATAAAAATAGGAGAAAAATATAATTTAAATATTACTATAGATAAAGTTTTTAAAGCAGATACTTTACATACTGTTGCTAATACAATTGCTAAAAAAACAAAAATACCATGTATGCAAATAGAAATTGCAAAAAAATATAGAGATATTGAACAATTTAATAATATTAAAATAATGTTAAATTTTCTTGAGGAATATTTAAGAAATGTTTTAGTAGGAGGGCAAAATGAGTGAAAAAGAATATGAAGACCAAGTAGAAGGAAGAAATAGTGTATTAGAATTGCTAGAATCTGGAAAAGATATAAATAAGATATTTATACAAATAGGAGAAAAACATGGTTCAATTAATAAAATTATTTCAAAAGCTAAAGAGAATAGAATAGTTATAGTACAAGCCGAAAAATCTAAATTGGATAAGATGAGTCAAACTAATAATCATCAAGGTGTTATAGCAATAGTTCCTCCTTTTGAATATAGTTCTGTAGAGGATATACTAGAGGAAGCCAAAAAAAGAAATGAACAACCATTTATTTTAATATTAGATGGAATAGAAGATACACACAATTTGGGTTCAATAATTAGAACAGCAGAAACAGCTGGAGTACACGGAATAATAATTCCCAAAAGAAGAGCTGCTGCAGTAAATAGTACAGTTAATAAAGTGTCTGCAGGTGCTGTACAATATATGAAGATAGCAAGAGTAAATAACATAAATGAAACGATAAAATATTTAAAAAGTAATGATATATGGATTTGTGGAACAGATATGAATACTAACAAATATTATTACGAAGAAAATTATAATATTCCAATAGCTTTTGTAATAGGAAGCGAAGGATTTGGAATAAGCAGATTAGTTAAAGAAAATTGTGACTTTTTAGTTAAGATTCCAATGAATGGAAAAATAAGCTCATTAAATGCTTCGGTATCAGCTGGAATTGTAATGTATGAAGCGGTTAAACAAAGAAAAAATAAATAAAATACTAAAGAAGATGGGAGGAATAGAATATGATGGGGAGAAAGAAAAGAATTTTGATTATAACACTTTCTATCATAACAGTTTTAATCTTAATTATAGTAGGAGTTTTAATATATTTAAATTATGCAACAGATGCATTTAAGAGTCCAGATGAATTATTTTACAAATATTTTTATCAAAATGGTTCTATAGCAGATGTATTTGATACGGATTTATTAGATAGATATTATCAACGAATAGAAAATAATGCTTATAATGGTACTGGTGAGATAACGATAAAAACAGGAATGAGTGATGGTTCAGAGAGTGATACAGAAAATTTTGATAACTTAATGAACAATTTAAAACTTTCATATACAACTAAAAGTAATCTATCAGAAAAAAAACAAGAAACAGAAGCTACTGTATCATATAATGATCAAGAGCAATTTAAATTTAATATGTTACAAGACAATAACAGCTATGGCATAAAATCTGATGAGGTAGTATATAAATATTTATTATTAAAAAATGAAAATTTACGAGATATTTATGGAAAATTGGGAATTGAGGATACAGAAAGTATACCTAATCAATTTAATAAAATAGATTATAACATTTATAAAAATATGAACATAGAAGACAAAACAAGAATTTTATCAACATATCAAACGATCCTTAATAATGGAATTTTAAGTAGTCATTATACAAAACAAGCAAAAGTTAATTTGACATCTAATGGGCAAAATATAGTTGCTAATGCATATTCATTAACTTTAACAGAAGAAGAAGTATCTTCTTTAAAAATAAGTTTATTAGAAACATTAATGACAGATGAGTTAACTCTAAAAAATATAGTACAATTTTTACAATTAGATAGTTCATATACTATACAAATAAAGCAATTAATACAAGAGAAAATAGATGATTTAAAACGTGAACAAATAAATACTAATGATAATATTAGGATTACTGTATATGAAAGCAATATGCAACTTTTAATGACAATAATAGAAACACCTGAAGCTAATTATACGATAAACAATACAGTTTCTGAAACAAATCAAAAGGTAACTATAGTTAAACAATCTAATGATGGAAATAATATAAATACTACTATAACATTAGAAAGAAATACAAGTGATAATAATAATTCATTTAAAATGGAACAAATTTCAACCACTGGAGAGACAACAACAGATAGAAATGCAATAACAATTAATTTAAATGGAAATGTAGATAATGGAAATTTGGAATTAAATGTTAAATTAGAAAATCTTATTGGAAATAAAACAAATGAGATAAATTATAATGATAAAAAAGAATTTACTTCTAGTGTAGATATAGAGGGATTAAATGAGGATAACTCTGTGACTTTGAATGATATGACTTTGGAAGAAATAAATAGTTTATATAAGTCAATTATAGAAAGAATTCAATATTTATATAACGAAAAATTACAAAATATTGGATTTGATCCAAATGAAATTAATTATCAAGGCTCTTTAAAATGGAGTAGAATTATAGATGCTTTTGATGAAGACGAATTTAGATCACAAGTTCAAAGAGCCTTAAATTTAGCTAAAGATGATTTACAGAATAATTCAGAATATAGAACTTTGATAGAGCAGGCTGCAGGAGATGAAAATAGAATAAAACAAATAAAAGGCCTTGTAACAGTAGAAAGATTAAAAGAAACAGGATTAGATGCAACATTAAATGAAACAGATAATTCTATTTTAATAAAAACCAACAGTGAATCCGCTCATAAATATGAAATAGACTATGAAAACTTTAAAATATCAAAAATACAGTAATTTAACTATTGACAAAAAGAAAAAATGCTAGTATACTTATACAGTAACTGAATTTATGCGAAAAATTAAATAGATATATAAATATCTTAAGTCAAAGGAGGGATAAGAATGGCACAACCAAAAAGAAGATGGTCAAAACAAAGAACACATAAAAGAAGATCAACATGGAAATTAGAAACTCCAAAATTTGCAACATGTTCACATTGCCATGAACCTGTAATGCCACACAGAGTTTGCCCAACATGTGGATATTATAATGGAGAAGAAGTTGTAGTTAAGGAAACAAACACAGCAAATAACTAGAATATAAAATTATAAAGGGACTAAAGTATTAAGTAATTAATATTTTAGTTTTTTTTTTGTCCTAAAAACGATTGAGCCAAATATAATTATTATAAACAAAAATGTACTGAATGCTAATTTTTTACATATTGACTTGAATTGGTAAATAGTATAAAATGTGAGCGAGAGGTGAAACTTATGGCGAAACCAATAGTTGCAATAATAGGAAAACCAAATGTTGGAAAATCAACATTTTTTAATTATATAGTTGGAAAAAGAATATCTATTGTAGAAGATACTCCTGGAGTAACAAGAGATAGAGTATACGGTGAGGCAAATTGGAGAGGAAGAGAATTTACATTAATTGATACTGGGGGAATAGAACCAGAATCAAATGATGAAATTTTAGTCCAAATGAGGACACAAGCTAATATTGCTATAGATATAGCAGATGTAATTATTTTTATGACTGATATAAAACAAGGAGTGACAGCAGCAGATGAAGATATAGCAATAATGCTGAAAAAGGCTAGAAAGCCAGTAGTCTTAGTTTGTAATAAATCTGATTCTTTCGGAAAAGTAGAAGATGAAATATATGAATTTTATAATCTAGGATTAGGAGATCCATATGCGATTTCTGCAACTAATGCTAAAGGCTTAGGAGATGTACTAGATGCGGTATATGACAATTTTCCAGAGAAAAAAGAAGATGAAGATTTAGGTACAGAAATAAAAGTAGCAGTAATAGGTAAGCCAAACGTTGGAAAATCATCACTTATAAACAAAATATTAGGTGAAAATAGAGTAATTGTAAGTAATATTGCAGGAACAACAAGAGATGCAGTGGACTCTTATTATGAAAATGAATATGGAAAGTATATTTTTATAGATACAGCTGGAATTAGAAGAAAATCTAAGGTTAATGAAAACATAGAAAGATATAGTGTAATGCGTTCTAAACTTGCCATAGAGAGGGCAGATGTATGTTTAATACTAATAGATGCAACAGAAGGTGTTACAGATCAAGATGCAAAAATCGCTGGAGAGGCTCATGAAGCAGGAAAAGGTATAATAATAGTAGTAAATAAATGGGATGCGTTAGAAAAGGAAAATGGAACTTTAGAGAAGTATAAAAAAACTATATATGAAAAATTATCATATTTATCTTATGCGCCAATATTATTTATTTCTGCTAAAACAGGTCAAAGAGTAAATAAATTATTTGAAATGATAAATATTGTAGCAAATCAAAATGCAATTAGAATACCAACAGCTACACTAAATCAAATAATAAATGAAGCGGTTGCAGTAAGACAACCGCCTACAGATAGAGGGCGTAGACTAAAAATATTATATGCAACGCAAGTTTCTACAAAACCACCGACTTTTGTAATTTTTGTTAACGTTAAAAAATTATTTCATTTTTCATATCAAAGATATTTAATGAATCAAATAAGAAATGAATTTGGGCTTATAGGAACACCAATAAGAATAATAGTACGAGAAAAAGGTAATACAATAGAGACAAAATAGGAGGGAAAGTATATGGAATATATAATAATTGCTATAATTGCATATCTAATAGGAAGCATTAATTTTTCAATTTTAATAAGTAAGAAAAAAGCAGGATATGATATTAGACAAAAAGGTAGTGGTAATGCTGGAACCACTAATATGTTAAGAAATTTAGGAAAGAAATATGCAGCAATAACATTAATTTGTGATGTATTAAAAGGTGTTGTTGCAATTGGAATTGCTATAATTGTAGGCAATCTTATAGGAGATACAAATAAAGCGTTACTAGTACAAATAGCTGGAGTTGCTGTTGTTATAGGTCATACTTTTCCAATATTTTTTGGATTTAAAGGTGGAAAAGGTGTAGCAACATCACTTGGAATCTTGCTAATGACAAACTGGCAACTTGGATTAATATGTTTGGTATTTGCATTAGTATTAATGGCTTTAACAAGAGTTGTTTCTATGGGATCAATTGCTGCAGCAATATTATACCCTGTTTTAACCCTGTTTGTAGGAGGAGATCACTATATTGTAGGAAGTAGTGGTTTAGGAAATGGATATTTTATATATAGTGTAATACTTGCTATAATAGTAATATTTAATCATAGAACAAATATTAAGAGAATTTTAAGTGGTACAGAAAATAAAATCAATTTTAATAAATAGGAGTGAAACATATGAAGAAAATTACAATAATAGGAAGTGGAAGCTGGGGAGTAGCTCTAGCAATCCATTTAGCAAAATTAGGACATAGCATAAAAATATGGTCTTTTTCTAAAGAAGAGGCAGATTTAATAAATAATGAGAAAAAATGCAAATTTTTACCTAAAGTGACATTACCAGATGGAATTACTTGTTATTTAGACTATAAAGAAGCAATAGATGGTTCAGAAATAATATTACATGTTACGCCTTCTAAATATACACGTAGTACAGTTAGCGAGTACAAGCAATTTGTAACAAATCAACCCATAATTATTTGCTCAAAAGGATTTGAAAGAGAGACTTTATTACCATTAGATGAAGTAATAAAACAAGAAATGCCAGATGCAAGAATTGGAGTATTGTCTGGTCCAAGTCATGCAGAAGAGGTTTCAATCGGAATACCAACATTAATGGTTATAGCATCAAAAGATGATGATATTTTATTTGACATTCAAAATACATTCATGAGTCCAGAATTTAGAATATATACATCACATGATGTTCGAGGAGTTGAAATAGGTGGTGCGTTTAAAAATATTATAGCATTTTGTGCAGGAATTGCAGCTGGAATAAATTTAGGCGACAATTCTTTTGCAGCACTTATAACAAGAGGATTAGGAGAAATTGCAAGACTAGGAATTGCTTTAGGAGGAGAAAAAGATACCTTATATGGACTAAGTGGATTAGGCGATTTAATAGTAACTTGTTTAAGTGAGCATAGTAGAAATAGAAAAGCTGGAAAGTTAATAGGCGAAGGAAAAACAATAGAAGAAGCAAGAAAAGAAGTAGGAATGGTAATAGAAAGTATTGACAATATAGAAGCTGCATATGAACTTGCTAAGATTCATAATATAGAAATGCCAATTGTTGATGGAGTGTATAATATTTTATATAACAATTTAGATCCAAAAGAAGCGGTTACAATGCTTATGACAAGAGATAAAAAATTTGAGTAAAGGAGAATAAATATGGATTTTTTTGATAAATTAGGTAAAAAAGCGTCAGAAACTTATAAAGTTACTGCAGAAAAAACAACTAAAATCGCAAAAGAGACCAAATTAAAATTAGAAATAAATAACTATAAATCAAATATGGAAGATATTTATAAAATAGTTGGTAAAAAAATATATCAAAAATATTCAGCTCAAGAGGAAATGCAATTAGAAGATATTCAAGAAGAATTAAATAAATTAGATGAAATTAGTGGAAAAATAGACATAGCAAATAAAGAAATAATGAGTTTAAAAGATAAGATTAAATGTAGTAATTGTAACTACGAAATGAATGAGGAGTATGATTATTGTCCAAAATGTGGAACAAAAATGAAATAAATGAATAGTAACTAAATGATATTTAATATATTAGAAGTTATAGTATTAGTCATTAGTATTGGTGTATAAATTGTAACTAGTTGTATAAAACTGAATAGAAAAGCATGTGGAGTGAAGGTATGAAATTAGTAATACAAAAAGTAAAAAAAGCGAAGGTTGAAGTGGAAAATAAAGTTATTGGACAAATAGAAAAAGGATATATGGTATTGTTAGGAGTAAAAAAAGGGGATAGTAAAGAAAATGCAGAGTATTTAGCAAGAAAACTATGTAATTTAAGAATTTTCGAAGATGAAAAAGGAAAGATGAATTTGTCGATTAAAGATGTAAATGGTGAATTACTTATTATTTCGCAATTTACATTATATGGTAATACAAAAGATGGCAATAGACCAAGCTTCATAGAAGCAGAAGAACCAGAAAAAGCTAATGAACTATACGAATATTTTATGGAAAGATGTAAAGAAAATGGAATAGAAAAGGTAGAAAGAGGAATATTTGGTGCACATATGGAAGTTTCATTAATAAATGACGGACCAAATACGATAATAATGGAAAAATAATTAATATGGAAAACGTTCAAACATATATTTTATTATTAAATCTGCATTATAATCTGTAATATTAATTAAAATGCCAGGATCAAGAGATATCCACATACCAATTTTATATTTGTAGTTATTATCAATAAAACTACCAATTATATCAACAATCTCTATGGGATTGTTGTATTTTTTTGTCCAATAAAGATTATCTTTTAAATATACCGGTTCATCAAAAAAGCTTTCTAAAAACCTTTTTATTTCACCATTTTTTGTACTATATAAATTAACGCTTGCTAACATAAAAACTCCTTTTTACATAGTATTTGTATAAAAAATATATTTATACATTGTATAGAAAATCTATTTTTGGAAATAATATGAAAAAAATAAATTTGGAGGAAATATGTTAAAGAAGATAATAAAAAGTTTAACGATTATTTTACTAGTATTTTTGATGATTTTTTCTTTTTCAGGATGCTCTAAGCAAAAGACTGATGAAGAACAACTTAAAGATAAAAACATATCAGAGATAGATTATTTAGACAATTATATAATGCTAATGCTAAATAGTATAAATAATATTGATTTAAAACAGTATGATGCAAAAATAGAAAAAACAGAAAATCTAAATGAAATAATAGAACAAACAGAAGAAATATCAAGTGAAGATACAGGTAATAATGTTGTTCAATATAGTATGGTTCCTAATATGGTTTTAAACTCAGACAAAACTATTAATTGGGATAACTTAAAATTGGAAATAGAAAATTTGAATAATACTTGGCCATCAATAATTGTTGATTTATATAAAGCAAATGTTGATAATACCAAGTTAACAGAGTTTAGTGATTTGCTTAATAGATGTATAGGTAATATAAAAAACGAAAATAGAACAGAAACTTTAAATAATTTAGCAAAATTATATGAATATATACCAAGTTATCTAGAAAAAATTGTGACAGATGAACAAGAATTAGCATTAGCTATGACAAAAGTAGAAACAATAAAAGCATATGTAAATATTGATACAGAAAATTGGGATGGACTAAATAGTAACTTGGATAATGCTATTTCAAATTTTGAACCAGTTGTAAATAATACAAATGAATCAGAAAAAGAATACAATATAAAAAAAGCATATGTATTATTACAAGAATTCAAAAATGCAGTTGATACAAATGATAAAGATTTATTATTTATTAAATATAAAAACCTAATGGAGGAGTTAATAATCTTATAAATATAGGTTTACAATAGATATGTCACAGTAAAAATAAAAAAAGGAAATACCAA
>CAKNPW010000027.1 GCA_930990555.1 uncultured Clostridium sp.
TAAAATGTAATAAAAAGTATTTATAAAATATTTAAATTAATTATAAATATAATAAAATAAGAACAAATTAATAGATTGTTTAAATAAAATAAAATCCAAAATTAAAATATGATGCTAAAACTTTTATAAAAAATAAAATCATTATAAATAAAAATAATTAATAAAAAATAAACGCATTAATAACTGTATAAAAAAATATTTATATAAAAATAAAATTAGTAATAAGTAAAAAATAATCATAAATAAAAGTTAATTATTAATTACATTAAATAAATAAAAAATATAAATTAAAATGTAATAAAAAATGTTTATAAAATAATTTAATTACTTTATATAGAATAGGTGAATTGATATATTAAAAATAAATAATTAGAAGTTAATTAATAAAAGAAAATATTAATTAATAAAAAGTAAATTTTAAAAGCTAAAATAAATTAATGGATTTGATTTATTAATAAAATTTAAAAAGTATTATATAAATAAAAAAGTTTATTTATATAAATACATAGTATAGAAAATAATATTTAAAAAATGTTATAAAAAAAAATAATTTAATTAAATAATATATATTTTAAAAAGTAAATTTAAATGATTAAAATATACAAAATAATTAATAAAAAAATAAATTACATTATCTCTATTTTAATAAATATTAATAGAATTAAAAGATTAAAATATGTTATTTTTATAAAAAATATAAATTAAACTTATAAAAATTTTATAACAAATTTAATATTTATATATTATAAAATAAATTATTAAATGATTAGTTAAATATATAAAATAGAAATAAAAAAAAATTAATTATATAAAAAATAGTAAAAAAAGCATTACAGGAAATCATTGTTTAATATTCAAAAAAATAATTTGAATTAAAAAATACATAATTTAGATCAATTACTAAATAAAATATTATACTCAAATATACTAATTAATTAAAAATATTTTTAGTAAAAAATGATAATATAAATTGTAAATTAATTAATTATATACAGAAATAAATAAATCAAATAAAGCTAAATTAAAAAATAGAGTTATAAAAATATTAAATAAATACATATAAAATGTATTAATTATAAATAAACTTTTATTTAATTCGAAAATAAATAAATTTAATAATAAGCAAACAATAAAAAATAAATAAGTAATTTAAATATAAATTAATAATATAATAAATTAAAAGAAATATGTATAAAAAAAATAAATAAGTAAATACTTATAATATAAGGTTAACATTATTTAATCGAAGAGTGTAACGAGCTATTTTAAATATGGTTTTTTACATTCGAATGCTTGGCATATTATAGCTAGTAAATGGTTATAATATACTGGTAGTAAGAGTATAATACTTGTATGTAGGCTGAAAGGTTAAATTATATGTATTATATTCGAGATAAGAATATGTTGATATTTGAATGGTTATTTCTATTCCTTCTGGGAAGAAGATAGCTAGTAAGGGTGTTTTCATATTCGAGTGAATTATTAATATTAGTGGTATGAGGCTTAGTTAAATAGTAATATTTAATAGGTTAAAATATTATTTTTATTGGTATGATCAAGAGTAATATTAGCTTTATGGATAATTGGTACTATTTTTGTTTAATAGTATCAATTATTTTTTTAATATAAAAAGTTGGAATATTTATTATTCCAACTTTTTATAATGTTTATTTATTTGAAAAATTTACATTTGAAGTTTCAATATTTTCTCTTGCAATTCCTTTTTTATGTAATTTTTCTTTATTTAAATTATCCTTAGCTACAGTCATTAATAACTTGATTCTATTAGTTTGATTAGATTCACTTGCTCCTGGATCATAGTCAACAGGAGAAATATTCGCATTAGGATATTTTTCTCTAATTGTTTTAATAACACCTTTACCAACAACATGATTAGGTAGGCAAGCAAAAGGTTGAACACAAATAATATTTGGAATTCCATGTTCAATATATTCAATCATTTCTGCAGTTAAAAACCAACCTTCACCAGTTTGATTACCGATAGATAAAATATCTTTTACAGTATTTTCTAAATGCCAAATATTACAAGGAGGTAAATAGCCTTTTTTAGATTTTTCTAATGCTTCTTTTGAATCCTTTTCTAAAATATCAATTAAACTAATTGCAGCTTTAGATATTTTTGCTACAATTGGATTTGTTCTTAATAAACTATTAAATGTAACTTTATGTGTTGCCATAAATTTTATAAATCCCATAAAATCTGGAAGAACAACTTCTGCACCTTCTTTTTCTAATAAGTCAGCGACAAAATTATTTCCAAATGGATGATATTTTATTAACACTTCCCCAACTATTCCAACTTTTGGTTTTTCAATAGATGTATCTAGTTCAATTTTTTCAAAGTCATTAACGATATCATAAATACTTTGTTTAAATTCTTTGCTATTTCCATTTTTTAATATTTGTTTACATTTTTCCATCCATTTATCAAATAAAGCTTGAGTTTCTCCTTTATTTTTCTCATATGCTCTATTTTTAGTTAGCATTTTTTGTAAAAGATCACCATATAGTACTCCTCTTAGTAATTTTTCTAATAAAGGAATAGTTAATTTAAATCCTGGAACTTTTTCCATTCCAACTACATTAAATGAGATAACTGGAATATTTGGATATCCAGCATCTTTTAGAGCCTTTCTAATAAAGCCAATATAGTTTGTTGCTCTACATCCACCACCAGTTTGTGACATAATTAAAGCAGTTTTATTTGGATCATATTTACCAGATTCTAAAGCTTCTATCATTTGTCCTGTAACTAGTATTGATGGATAACATGCGTCATTATTAACATATTTTAATCCAGTTTCAACAGTTTTTTGGGTGCATTCTCTTAGTAATACTAAATTATATCCTGCAGTTCTCATAGCAGTTTCCAATAATTCAAAATGTATTGGAGCCATTTGTGGACAAAGTATAGTATAATCTTTTTTCATTTCTTTAGTAAATATTTTTTTGTTTATTCCGTAGTTTCCATCATTTGCTTCATCATTTTTTGCAGCTAATCTCTTATTCATACTAGCTAATAATGAACGAATACGAATTCTAACAGCGCCTAAGTTATTTACTTCATCTATTTTTATTAATGTGTACATTTTTCCATAGCTAGATAATATTTCTTCAACTTGATCTGTAGTTACTGCATCAACTCCACAACCAAAAGAATTTAATTGAATTAATTCTAAGTTGTCATGGTGTCCTACAAATTCAGCAGCAGCATATAATCTAGCATGAAATACCCATTGATCAACAACTCTTAAAGGACGTTTTGCTTCTACTTGATTTGCAACACTATCTTCTGTTAAAACGCATAAACCAAGGCTCGTAATTAATGTATCAATACCATGATTTATTTCTGGATCAGAATGATAAGGTCTACCTGCAAGAACAATACCTTTCAAATTATTTTTGTCAATGTACTCAACTGCTTCCTTTCCTTTTTCATAAATATCATTTTTAAAATGTTGATATTCTTCTTCTGCTTTTTTTGCAGCTTCCATTAATTCTTTTTTATTAAAATTATATTCTTTAAATTCATCTAATTCTAAAATTCTTTTTGTTAAATTCTTAGCATCAAAAGGTAAGAATGGATTTAAGAATTTTATATCTGGATTTTTAAGTTCTTCTACATTATTTTTTAATACTTCAGAATATGAAATAACGATTGGACAGTTATAATGATTATCTGCTTTTTCATATTCTTTTCTTGAATAAGGCATACAAGGATAGAATATTGTTTTTATTCCACTTTGTATTAAACTTATTATATGTCCATGAGATAGCTTTGCTGGATAGCAAACTGATTCAGATGGCATAGATTCCATACCTTTTTCATAAGTTTTTCTATTACTTTTTTCAGAAATAATTACTCTAAATCCTAAAGATGTAAAGAAAGTAAACCAGAATGGATAATCTTCATACATATTTAAAACCCTAGGAATACCTATTGTACCTCTAGGAGCATCTTTCTCATCTAAAGGTTTGTAATTAAATAGTCGTTCTTGTTTATATCTTATTAGGTTAGGTAATTCACTATTTCCTGTAACTATACCAGCACCTTTTTCACAACGATTTCCAGAAATATGTTTATGTCCATTATTAAATGTATTTATTGTTAATAAACAATGATTTTCACATCTATTACAACGTGCATGTGAAACTTTAATTTCTAATTTATCTAAATCATCATTTTTTGTAATTGTAGAATAATATTCCATATCAAAATTTGCTTCATATTGTTGTCTTGCAAGAATAGCAACACCATATGCTCCCATCAATCCTGAAATATCTGGTCTTACTACATTCTTACCAACTATTTTTTCAAAAGCTCTTAAAACGGCATCATTATAAAAAGTTCCACCTTGTACTACTATGTGATCACCTAAAGTACTTACGTCCCTAACTTTCATAACTTTTTGAATAGCATTTTTTATAACTGAATAAGAAAGTCCAGCAGAAATATCACCAACGCTATACCCCTCTTTTTGTGCTTGTTTAATTTTAGAATTCATAAATACTGTACATCTAGAACCTAAGTCAACAGGTCTTTTAGAAACAATTGCTTCTTGTACGAATTTTTCTATAGATAAGTTAAGACTTTTTGCAAATGTTTCAATAAAAGAACCACATCCTGAAGAACAAGCTTCATTAAGCATTATATTATCAATAGCTCCATTTTTAAGTCTTATGTATTTCATATCTTGACCACCAATATCTACTATACTAGTAACATCTGGTTGGAATTTTTTCGCAGCTGTATAATGAGCTATTGTTTCAATTTCATTTAAATCAACATTTAAAGCTGTTTGAATTAGCTTTTCACCATATCCAGTAACACCGCTAAATCTTATTTTAGCCTTTTCTGGTAGTACTGAATATAATTCTTTTAACATACCCATAACACTTTTTAATGGATTTCCTTCGTTGCTACCATATAATGAATATAATAAATTATCTTCATTGTCAGTTAAGACTAATTTGGTAGTAGTAGAACCAGCATCTATACCTATAAAACAATCTCCCTGAAAATCTTTTAAATCTTTTCTAGGTACTTTAGCTTTTTCATGTCTTTTCTTAAATTCTTCGTATTCTTCTTCAGAGTTAAAAAGAGGTTCTACTGGATTAGTTGTATTGTCATGAGATATTCTTAAATTATGTATTTTTTGTTTTAATTCATCAATAGATATTGGAGTATTGTCAATTGCATCTAGACATGCACCTTTAGCAACTAAAAGATGTGCTTCATCTGGAACTACAATTTCTTCAGGTTTTAAATGAAGAGTTTCGATAAATCTTTTCCTTAATTCAGGAAGATAATTTAAAGGTCCGCCCAAAAATGCAACAGTACCTCTAATAGGTCTTCCACAAGCAAGACCACTAATAGTTTGATTAACAACTGCTTGAAAAATTGAAGCAGCAATATCTGATTTTTCAGCTCCTTCATTTATTAAAGGTTGCACATCAGTTTTGGCGAAAACTCCACAACGTGATGCAATTGGATAAATAGTTGTATAATCTTTGGCAAGTTCATTAAGTCCTGCTGTATCTGTATCTAATAAAGATGCCATTTGATCTAAGAATGCACCTGTACCACCAGCACATGTTCCATTCATTCTTTGTTCAATTGATTGATCAAAATATATAATTTTTGCATCTTCTCCACCTAATTCAATAACTACATCTGTTTGTGGAATAAATTTCTCTACAGCTCTTTTACAAGCTACAACTTCTTGAATAAAAGGTAGTCCTAAGAATGTAGCTGCAGACATTGCACCAGAACCTGTAAGTGCAATTGTAAATTTACTGTTTGGAAATCTTTCTGGTAATGATTCCAATACTTTACAAACAGTATTTTTAGTATCTGAAAAGTGTCTTGTATAATCAGAATATATTTCTTTTTTATTAGAATCTATAACTACTATTTTTACTGTTGTTGACCCAACATCTAGACCAACATGAAGTATATTTTCCATAAATTTCTCCTTTCATGTCTTTTATAAAAAGCATAATTTTACAAGCTAATTTTATACGGAAAAAAGGGTTTTGTCAAATTGAAAAAAATGGAAATAACGCCTCTTTATAATATGTAGTATTACTTATTATGAGAACTAGAACTAATTAAAAAAAAGAGTTCTAATTTATACTTGTCTTTCATAATAATTAATCAAGAAAAAGGAGGGATAAAATGAAAAAGAAAGAAGGTATTTTTATTGTATTATTTTTAATATTAATTGTAGCAATTTTAGGTTTTGTAATATTTTTTTCTAATAAAAATAAAGTTGAAAATAACGAAATAATAGAAGAGTATACACCTGAGGAAGAAATAAGTGATGAACAATTAAGAAATACAATTATTTCATTATATTTTATAAATAAAGATAGTGGAGAAATAAATCCAGAAGCTAGAACGATAAATATTAATGAATTAATAAATAATCCATATAAATATTTATTAGAGCAATTAATAGAAGGTCCAAAAAACGATAAATTAGAAAAAGCCATACCAGAAAATACAATAATAAATAATGTAGAGCTAAAAGGTGATATTTTATATATAGATTTTTCACATGATTTTATAGATAATGCTAAAGAAGGAAGAGAAAATGAAAATAGAATTATAGAAACAATAGTAAAGACAGTTACAGAATTAAATGAAGTTAATTCTGTAAAAATATTAATAGATGGAGAAGAAAATAAATGTTTTAAAGATGAAGAAATTAATTTCGAAAAAGAATTTTCAAGAGTAGACTATTAATTTTGCTTTTTAATAAATTCTGCAAAATTTTTTGTTTTTAATAAAATTGTAAATTTGTTTAAAAAATTTTCTACCTGATAAAGTGAACATATAAAATTATTTTTCTTATTTATAATATTTTTTTTAGGAATATTCATAATAGCCTCCAAATTTGAAAAAATTAAATATATATTATATAATATGAAATGAAATTTATAATTGTTTCAGAAATACCGACATAATTTTCTGAAACAATTTTATTAAGTTTCATTTGGGCTATAAGAATTATAAAGCCACTTTTCTAATATTGAGGAATAATTATGGATTTAAAAAATAATGAAAGAATAGATGACCTAGAATATAAAGGATTAAAAATTATACAAAATGAAAACTATTTTTGTTTTGGTATAGATAGTATTTTATTAAGTGATTTTGCAAAAGAAGTAAAAAGGAATAGTAATGTATTAGATATTGGAACAGGTACAGGAATAATAAGTATATTGCTATCAAAAAAGACAGAATGTAGAAAAATATATGCTCTAGAAGTTCAAAAGGAAATTTCAGAAATGGCTAGCAGGAGTGTTAAATTAAATAATTTAGAAAATACAATCGAAATAATTAATGATAATATAAAAAATATAGAAAATTATCTAGATAAAAATTCTATTAATGCAATTGTTACAAATCCACCATATAAAAAAGAAAATTGTGGAGTAAAAAACGAAAACATAAATAAATTAATTTCTAGACATGAAATTACAGCTAATTTAGAAGATTTTATTTTTTATGGAAGTAATATCTTAAAAGATAAAGGAGCGTTTTATATGGTAAATAGGCCAGAAAGATTAGCTGAAATAATAAATTTATTTAAAAAATATAGGATAGAACCTAAAAAACTAAGACTAGTTTATCCCAAAATTAATAATAAACCAAATTTAATTTTGATAAAGGGAGTGAAAAATGCTAAATCATTTTTAGAAATAGAAAGACCATTAGTTATTTACAATGATGATAATACATATACAGATGAAATATTAAAAATATATAATAAAAAATAGGGGGAAAAATGAAAGGTAAACTTTACGTAGTAGCAACGCCTATAGGAAACTTAGATGATATTACATTAAGAGCTATTAACACTTTAAAACAAGTTGATATCATAATAGCAGAAGATACAAGGCACTCATTAAAATTATTAAATCATTTAGAAATTACTAAACCTTTAATAAGTTATCATAGACATAATGAAGAAGAAAAAGCGGATATGATATTAAATAAAATAGAGGAAGGTAAAAACATAGCTTTAATTTCTGATGCAGGAACTCCTGTTATTTCTGATCCAGGAGAATTTATTGTAAAAAAAGCTTTAGAAAGGAAAATAGAAGTTGTTCCAATTCCAGGTGCTTGTGCAATAATAACAGCTTTAATGGCAGCTGGAGTAGGTACAAGGAATTTTACTTTTTATGGATTTTTATCATTAAATAAAAAAATAAGAAATAAAGAATTGAAACAAATTGAAAATAATCGAAATACTATTATTTTATATGAAGCGCCTCATAAGATTTTAAATACATTAAAAGATTTAGAGGATTATGTAGGAGATAGAAAAATTGTAGTAGCAAGAGAATTAACAAAAATTCATGAAGAATTTATTAAAGGAACAATTAAGGAAATACAAGAAAAAATTACATCACCAAAAGGTGAATATGTAATAATAATTGATGAAAAAAATTCTATAGATGATGATGCAGAAAATGAGTTAAATAAATTATCTCTAGAAGAACATTTTAAATATTATGAAAAAATGGGCTTAGAGAAAAAAGATATAATAAAGAAAATTGCAAAAGATAGAAATGTTCCTAAAAATGAAATTTACAAGAATTTTATTAATTAAATGGTTATAAAACAAAATAAAAGATTGTAATACTTTTTACAATCTTTTATAATTTATTTTATTTATCTTCAGTTTTAGATAAGTTTTCTATACATTTTGGGCAAACCAATTTATCTTTATAAGTTATTAATTTTTTTGTACTTCCACAAAAGATACAATTAGGTTCATATTTTTTTAGAACTATGGAAGATCCATCAACATATATCTCTATTGGATCTTTTTCTTTTATGTCAAATTTATTTCTTAACTCTATAGGAATAACAACTCTTCCTAATTCATCCACTCTTCTAACAATTCCTGTTGATTTCATTTACAATCCTCCCTAATCAAATTAAACGACAAATTATACTACAATAATACCATATTTTATCTTTTTGGTCAATAATTTAAGAAGAATTATATTTTCCTATTTTTGGAAATAGTTTGTATAAATTGAAAAGCAAATTAATAGAATAAAATATGGGGGAAAAATAATGTTAAATAAGTTATGGCCTGGATTTATAATTGTTTCATTTATATATGCTATTCTAAAATTTAATATGACTGAATTAAATAATGCAATTTTCGAGTCATGCAAGCAAACTGTTGAAATGATACTAAACTTCATAGGTGTTATGTGTATGTGGAACGGAATAATGGAAATTATTAAAGAAACTACTCTAATTAATAAAATAACAAAATGTTTATCTCCGATTATGAAATTTTTGTTTCCAGATATAAAAAAGGAAGATAAGGCATATAAGGAAATGTCTATGAATATTGTGGCTAATTTATTAGGCTTAGGAAATGCTGCAACTCCTTTAGGATTAAAAGCTATAAAATCGTTGCAAGATGAAAATAAGAATAAAGAAGAGTTATCAAACTCTATGATTATGTTTATTGTTTTAAATACAATATCAATACAAGTCATTCCAACTACTGTAATAGCAATAAGAAGTTCTCTTCGGATCAAATAATCCTTCTAGGATAATATTACCTGTTTGGATAGCTACAATTATAGCGGCAATAGCAGGTATAACATCAGTAAAAATTTTATCAAAAAAAGGAGTTCATAAATGAAATTTATAAATTATATTTCTACAATTATAATTCCGTTGGTTATTATTTTGGCAATTGGATATGGATTGGTAGAAAAAAAGAATGTATATGATATTTTTATATTAGGAGCAAAAAAAGGAGTAAAAATAGTTATAGAATTATTTCCGACTTTACTAGCAATATTTTTAGCAATTAATTTGTTAAAAAGCTCTGGAATAATTAATTTTGTTATAGAATTAATCTCACCACTTTTAAAATTATTAAATATTCCAGCAGAGATTATGCCTTTGGCAATTTTAAGACCAATTTCAGGTAGTGCGTCAATGGGAATTGCAACTAATATTATGCAAGAAAATGGAGTTGATAGTAAAATTGGTTTAATAGCATCAACAATAATGGGAGCTACAGAAACCACATTTTATACAATAGCTTTATATACTAGTTCTATAGGGGTAAAGAAAATAAGATTTACATTAGTCTCATCATTAATAGCAAACTTTGTAGGTGTGGCTACAGCAATTTTGATATTTAACTATATGTAGAAAAATGTCGAAGAGTTTTTATTGACAAGTGAATAAAAAGAGAGTAAGATATAAAAAATTAATTCTAAGAGGAAATATGATTTTTAAAATATTAATTTTTATTTCAATTTATTTTTTTATTAAAAAAATTATTCAAAAAATTATTTCGAAAAAAATCCAAGAAAAAATAAAAAATAGTTAATAATCTTACAGAAGGAGCAATTTTTGCGTGTATATAATTATTAAGCTCCCCCAAAAAATAAGTAATTACATAAAAAAATAATTTAATGTTCCTTCTGTAGCCCCCATATATTACCAATGATAAGTTTCATTATTAGAAATTTTAAAAGCTCTAAATAATTGCTCTAATAAAAATACACGTATTAATTGGTGAGGAAATGTCATCTTAGAAAAACATATTTTTTCATTTGCACAATTTAAAACTTCAGAAGATATACCTAAAGTTCCACCAATAATAAATGTAATGGAGCTGTTATAATTAAGAGATATTGAATCTATTTTAGAGGAAAACTCTTCAGATGAAAATTGTTTTCCATGTAAATCTAAACATATTTTATAAGAATCTTTTTTCAAATGTGCTAATATCTTTTTACCTTCGATATTTTTAATATTATTAATAATTTTTTCATTTAATTTAGAAGGTAATTTTTCATCAGCAATTTCTATTATATTTAAATTACAATACTTAGAAAGTCTTTTAGAATATTCATTTATAGCATCCTTAAAAAAATTCTCTTTAATTTTTCCAATACATATTATATTAATTGATAACATGGTAAACTCCTTAAAATTTTTTTATAAAACAGATAGTAGAAATACTTTATGGTAGTTAACAAAAATTAAACTGCTATATGTTTTTTACAGCAGCTTAAAAAATTATTTTCGGTTAAGAAACCGTAACTATTTTGCTTGGTTCATTTCTATTAGCAACAGCCACTCTAATAGAATTTTCATCAAAATTACTGCTTATTAGTTCATCTATAACAGTTTGATAAGCTAATTCAGGAAAATTGTTTTCTTTACTCAAATGTCCAAGCATAACCTCCTTTAAAGATCCTTTTAATAGATAAGCAATTGTTTTACCAGCCATCTCATTAGGAAGATGACCATTAGGACCTAAAATTCTTGTTTTTAGATAGTAAGGATATTTCCCAGATTTTAGTATTTCTGGATCATAATTAGATTCTAATAAAATAAAAGAACTACCATCTAATTTATTTACAATAGAATTAGTCATATGTCCTATATCTGTTGCTATACTAATTTTTTCATTATCATTTATAATGTTAAAACCACAAGGATCCGCTGCATCATGAGGAATAGAAAACGGATCTATTATTAAATCACCAATTTCAAATTTTTCATATGACTTAAATAGTTTTTGGTTTGCATCCGAAATTCTTTCTTTTTGTTTAGGCATTGCATCCCAAGTTTTTTCATTTGCATATACTGGAATATTATATTTAGAAGAAACCATTCCTAAACTTTGAACATGGTCAGAATGTTCATGAGTAACAATAATGGCATTAATGTCATTAAGAGAAATATCATTAGAAGATAAAGCTGAAGATAGCTTTTTTAAACTAACTCCACTATCTACTAATATTTTTGTATTGTCACTTTCTATAAATAAACTATTTCCAGTACTGCCACTATATAGACTTCTAAACTTTAACATATTAATTTCATCCTTTGCTTATTCAGAGACTCTTTCTATTTTAGCCCCTAAGTTTCTAAATTTATCTTCGATATGTTCATAACCTCTATCAATATGTTCTAGATTATAAACTTCAGTTTTTCCTTTTGCAATAGTTCCTGCTATTATTAATGCAGCTCCAGCACGTAAATCTGTAGAATATACAGGAGCAGCGCACAATTCATTTACTCCTTGGAAAACAGCAGATTTTCCAGAAGCAGTTATATTAGCTCCCATCTTATTTAATTCAGCTGTATATTGAAAACGAGAATCCCAAATACTTTCGTTAATTATGCTAGTTCCGTTTGCAATAGATAAAACTACTCCCATTTGTGGTTGTAAATCTGTAGGGAAACCAGGATAAGGAGCTGTTTTTATTGTCGCCTTATTTGGCCTTTTTGATGTCCATACTCTTAAAGTATCACCATCAATATCTTCTACATGTGCGCCAATTTCTAATAATTTTGCTGTTACACATTCTAAGTGTTTAGTAATACAATTTTTTATTGTAATATCACCTTTAGATGCAACAGCGGCTAGCATAAAAGTGCCGGCTTCTATTTGATCAGGAACTACTGAATATGTAGCATTACCATGTAGAGCTTTTACACCATTTATTTTTATAATATCTGTACCTGCACCACGAATATCTGCTCCCATTGTATTTAAAAAGTTAGCAACATCAACAACATGAGGTTCTTTTGCAGCATTATCAATTGTTGTTGTACCTTCTGCAAGAACAGCTGATAACATAACATTTATTGTAGCACCAACAGATACCACATCTAGATAGATAGAATTTCCAATTAGCTTCTTTGCTTTAGCTTGAATTTTTCCTTGAGATACATCCACTTTAGCGCCTAAAGCTTCAAAACCTTTTATATGTTGGTCAATAGGTCTTGGACCTAAATTGCAACCTCCAGGTAAGCCTACTTCTACATTTTTAAATCTGCTAAGTAAAGATCCTATTAGATAATAAGATGCTCTAAATTTTCTAGTTAAATCTAATGGAGCATGTGTAGAAGTTATATTTGTTGTATCAATAGTTAATGTATTATCATTTATCCAATCAATTTTTGCTCCTAATTCTTCTAATATTTTACAAGAAATTTTAACATCACTAATATTAGGCACGTTTTCTATTGTACAAGTACCATTAATTAAGAGTGTTGCAGGTAGTATTGCAATTGCGGCATTTTTAGCTCCACTAATTGAAACCTCACCTTTTAAAGGAGTGCCTCCTGTTATTATCAATTTATCCAAATTAATTACCTCCAGAATATATTAATTAAATACATAAAAAATAGAGTGTTTTACACTCTATACCTAATAAAATATAACATAAAACAACAATATTGACAACTATATTATAAATAAATATTTTATTATTTTCTAAAATTATTAAAGAATTCAATTATTTTAAATTTAATTTTTATATCAGAATTATTATTCTCACCATTGTTTCCTTCACTAATAACTTCATAACCCTCAGAACTAATATTTTCTTTTAATGTTTCCTTAGAATCATCAGGAACAGTAGCTGAACTAGAATTAACAAAACAAAGAGGAGGAAATAATACACACCACCAATTTTGTCCTATAGCATCGCCAATTTCAACCTTTAAAGCATCATAATTACCAGAGGGAAAGGAAATATCGCCATAAGTTTTAGTTGGAAAATAAAAATTTCCAATCTTTATATTAACATCATAGTCATACCCATTTTCTTTTATAGTATTTAAAGCAATTTTTTTAAACGAATCTAAGTTATTAGAAACAATAGAAATAACATCAGTTTTACTATTAGAATCTGCTGTCAAGGAATTCATATATTTTATGATATTATCTCTTACTTGTAATTTTAATTTTTGGTCAGCCTCTGAATCGCTGTTTGCAATGATATGTAGTCTTAAAACACTATCTGAAAGGTCTGATGAAACTGCTTGAGTATAATTAAATGAAAGTAGAAAAATGTACAAAAATATTAGTAGAACTAAAATAAAGATAAAATTTAATTTTTTCATGTATACAACCTCCTTTATGAAATATATGTCTAATAGAAATATGAACAAAAATTAAAAAAATATACATAAGAATATAAAATATTTGTCGATGAAATGAGTAAAAACTAAAATGGAAAATATTGACAATAAGAATAACGAATGGTAAAATTTGTAAGTAGCCAAAAATATTGGAGGGATACTATGTATTATGAAAAAAATTTAAAAAGGATGTCTAGTTTCTATGTTAATGAAGTGCATTTAATAACAATGTTACTTCCATATATGGAAAGAAAACTTCATGAAGATTGTGAAGTTTATACAATTTTGCAAAATAGTTTAGATAAAACAGTGAAGCTATTATTGTCAAAACTAAATTTAAAGGAAGATTTAAAAGAAAAAATAAAGTCTATAGACTGGAATTCCAAAACAATAAATGATTATAAGATTTTAGAAAAACAAATTAATAATACTAAAACCAAATACATTATTATAAATGGAACTGAAAAATATGTTAGAGAAATTAATAAAATGTTGAAGAAATATAAAAAGAACCATAAGGAAGGCAAATTAGTATTAATTAATTGCTATAATATTGTAGAGTTTAATAGAAATATTGGAACCATTTTAGAAAACACAGATAAAATATTAAATACGTCTGGTGAACACGAAATAGAAAAAATTTTTCCTGAGTATATAAAAGAAGAAAAAAAGAAAGCTTAAGTAGATATTGACGAAAGAAATTTTATATTATAATATATTAAATGTCATTAATATAATATAAAATTAAGAGAGGCAGAGCAATGGAAAAATATGATGAAGTAAAAAAGATACTAAAGAAGAATAATCAAGAACAATTGCTAGTCTACTACGATAAGTTAGATAAAGCAGGAAAAGAAAAATTATTGAATCAAATTTTAAATATAGATTTTGATTTGATAAATAATTTATATGAAAAAACAAAAAAAGGTGTAGAGATAGGTGAAGATTTAATTGAACCTATTGAATACATAGATAAAAGCAAATTATCAAAAGAAGAATATAAAAAATATGAAGAATTAGGCGATAAAATAATAAAAGCAGGTAAATTGGCAGTGTTAACAATGGCGGGAGGACAAGGAACAAGACTTGGATATAAAGGACCAAAAGGAACATTTGATATTGGATTAGATTCACATGAATCATTATTTGAACTAATCTGTAAACCAGTTAAAGAAGCAAATAAAAAGTATGGAATAACAATTCCATGGTATATTATGACAAGCCATGAAAATAACGCAGAAACAGTAAAATTTTTCGAAGACCATGATTATTTTGGATATCCAAAAAAAGATGTAATGTTTTTTATTCAAGGTGAATTACCAATGATAGACACAGAAGGGAAGATATTGGTAAATGAAGAAGGCTTCCTAAAATTAGCGGCTGATGGACATGGAGGAGTATTCGAGTCAATGCTAAAAAGTGGAGCGTTAGAAGATATGAACAAAAGGAATATTGAATGGGTATTTATAGGCCCAGTAGATAATCCTTTAGTAAATATGGTAGACCCAATTTTTGTTGCTATTGCAGAAACAAAAAAATGTATGGCAGCTGGGAAATCTGTTGTTAAAGCAAGACCAGAAGAAAGAGTTGGAGTATTTTGTAAAAGAAACTCAAAACCTAGCGTAGTGGAATATACAGAGATATCAGAAGAAATGAATAATAAAAGAGATGAAAATGGGGAATTGGTTTTTGGAGAATCTCATATAAATTGTAATTTATTTAATATTAAGAGAATAAATGAAATTGCAGCTAATAAATTACCATATCATGAAGCTTTTAAAAAAGCTAATTATATTAATGCAAATGGAGAATTAGTAAAAGCAGAAAAACCAAATGCATATAAATTTGAAACATTTATATTTGATGCATTTCAAAGTATGGAAAGTATGGCAGTAATGAGAGTAAAAAGAGAAGAAGAATTCGCACCTGTAAAAAATGCAGAAGGTGTGGATAGCCCAGAAACAGCAAGAGAATTATATATAAATTTTCATAAGAAAAATTAAATGTAAATAACAATATTTAAAATGGGCTTTATAGCCCATTTTTGTGTTATAAAGGAGGATAATATGGAGTATTTAAATGAATATAAAAAATGGTGTACAAGTGATGTTTTTGATGGAGAAACAAAAAAAGAATTATTAAATATAAAAAATGATACTAAAGAAATTGAAGATAGATTTTATAAAGAATTAGAATTTGGAACAGCAGGCTTAAGAGGAATAATAGGAGCTGGAACAAATAGAATGAATATATATACCGTAGGGAAAGCAACTCAAGGTTTAGCTAATTATATTAAGAAGAAAAATGGTGAAGATAGAGGGGTTGCAATTGCTTTTGACTCAAGACATATGTCACCAGAATTTAGTAAAGAAACAGCATTAATATTAAATGCGAATGGTATAAAAACATATTTATTTGATTCATTGCGACCAGTACCAGAACTATCTTTTGCAGTAAGAGAATTAAATTGCATAGCAGGAGTTATGATAACTGCAAGTCATAATCCACCAAAATATAATGGATATAAAGTGTATTGGGAAGATGGTGCACAAATAGTACCACCTGTAGATAAAGAAATAATAGCAGAAGTAAATAGTATAACAGACTATGGCACTATAAAGAAAATTTCGCAAGACGAAGCAGAAAATAGAAAATTATATAATGTGATTGGAAAAGAAATAGACGATAAATATATGAATGCGTTAGAAAAACTTGTACTAAATCCAGATATAATAAAAAAAGAAAAGGATTTGAAAATAGTATATACACCATTACATGGAACAGGAAATATACCAGTTAAAACTATATTAAAAAGATTAGGATTCGAAAATATATTTATAGTAAAAGAGCAAGAACTTCCAGATGGTGATTTCCCTACAGTAGATTATCCAAATCCAGAGGATCCAAACGCGTTTAAGTTAGCTTTAGAGTTAGCTAAAGAAAAAGATGCAGATATTGTACTTGCCACAGATCCAGATGCTGATAGACTAGGGGTATATGCAAAAGATTCTAAGACAGGTGAATATAAATCTTTTACTGGAAATATGTCAGGTTTATTAATTGCAGAGTATGAACTATCACAAAAACAAGTAAGAAATATGATTCCATCTAATGGTGTTTTAATAAAAACGATTGTTTCTTCAAATTTGGCTGATAGTATTGCTAAAAATTATAATATAGAATTAAAAGAAGTTCTAACAGGATTTAAATATATAGGTGAACAAATAAAAATATTTGAACAAACACATAAGAATACATATTTATTTGGATTTGAGGAAAGTTATGGTTGCTTAATAGGAACACATGCGAGAGATAAAGATGGTATTGCAGCAGTAATGGCTCTTTGCGAAGCATCAGCATATTACAAAGAAAAGGGTCTAACACTATGGGATCAAATGATTAAAATATATGAAAAATATGGATATTATAAAGAAGACTTATTATCAATAACATTAGAAGGTGTTAGCGGAGCACAACAAATAAAAGAAATGATGGAAAAATTAAGAAATAATGTACCTTCAAAAATAGGAGATTATGCTGTACGACAATTTAGGGATTATAAAACAGGAAAAATAATAAATATGAATACTAAAGAAGAAAAAGAAACAGGATTACCAGTGTCAAATGTACTTTATTTTGATTTAGAAAATGATTCTTGGGTGTGTGTAAGACCATCAGGAACTGAACCAAAAATTAAATTTTATGTTGGAGTAAAGGGAAATAACCTAGAAGATGCAGAATATAAAGTCAAAAAGCTAAAAGAAGATTTAAATGAAATAATAAAGAAAATAATATATAAAAAATAAAGTCAATATTAAATATTGGCTTTATTTTTTTATACGTTTAATTAAATCTAAAATTAATTTTTGATCTGAAATATCCATATCTTTTAATTCATCTGTTATAGTTGTAATAATAGCGTTTGAATCATCATCAAAAAATTGGTTAAATAATTGTGTTGGATTAGTATCAATAGCTTTACAAAGTAAAATAATATTGTATATGCTGGCATTATATTTACCATTTTCGAATTTTGATAAATATTCAGGTGTTAAATCACTTTTTTCAGCTACTTCTTCTTGTGTGAATTTTTTATTTTTTCTGATTTTTTTATAAGTATTACCAATAATTTTATTTGCTTCTTTTAAATCCATGTGCTATCCTCCTAAAAAATTTATATTAAGTATAACAGCACTTTAAGAATAATTTAATGAACTAAATAATAAAAAACAATATTTAAATTAAACTATAGTTAAATTAAATATTCCAACCTTTAATTTTACTTCGTTTTATAGCACCATACATATTTGCTCTTACATGAGGTATTTGTTTACTTAAATCATATAATAGTTTTTTTATTTCTTCACGTTTAGATTTACCGTCCATCGGACAGGCCTTTGGCATAATAGTAATATTATTATTTTTAATAAAACTACGTGTTTGTTTTTCGCTAATATATATAAGTGGCCTTATTAAAGTCATTTTAGATCTATCCATATAAGAGACAGGTGCAAAGGTAGAAATGCTGCCAGTATACAAAATATTCATAAGAAATGTTTCTAAGACATCATCTTCGTTATGTCCTAAAGCGATTTTATTACATCCATGTTCAATTGCAGTAGTGTTTAAAATACCACGTCGCAAGTTAGCGCAAAGAGAACAAGGATTTTTTTCTTTACGAATGTCAAAAACGATTTCTTTTATATAGCTATCTACAACATATAAGTCTACATTTATTTTTTTACAAAGATTACATAATATATTTACATCAAAAAACTCAAAACCAGGATTAACTGTTATTGCAATTAAATCAAATTTTTTTGGATAAAATCTTTGTAAATTTTTAAGAGCCATTAATAATGTTATAGAATCTTTGCCGCCAGATAATGCTACAGCTATTTTATCACCTTCATCTATCATATGAAATTCTTCAATTGCTTTTCTCATTGAACCTAATATTTTCTGCATAATAAAATCCTTTCTTAACTTTTGTTATTATACCGAAAAAATGGATAAAATTCAATACTTTTCAATTTTGTAATAACTTAGCTTGAAAAAAAGTAATAAAATTGATATAATACAAAAGTATTAAAAATTTGCACTTATAGCTCAGGTGGATAGAGCGCTCCCCTCCTAAGGGAGAGGCCGCTGGTTCGAATCCAGCTAAGTGCACCAAAAAATAGGGATTATAAGGAACGTCCCTAAATCCCGATTAGGAGAATATATGGAAGAAAGTATTTTTTTTATGAAAGAAGCATTAAAGGAAGCTAAAAAAGCATATATTAAAGGAGAGGTTCCTGTTGGTGCAATAATTGTTAAAGATGGAAAAATAATTTCAAAAGGACATAATTTAAAGGAAACTAAAAAAGATACTATAAAACATGCGGAAATTATTGCAATTGAAAAGGCAAGTAAAAAATTAAATGCTTGGAGATTAGAAAATTGTGATATATATGTAACAATGGAACCATGTCCAATGTGTATGGGAGCAATAATTAATTCAAGAATAAGAAAAGTTTATTACGGGGTTCCAGATTTAAAAGCAGGAGCATGCGGATCAGTCATAAACTTAACAGAATATAAATTTAATCATATACCACAGTACGAAAAAAATATATTGGAAGATGAATGTAGGAATATATTACAAAATTTTTTTATAGAATTAAGAGAAAAAAAGAAAAATGACAGAGGTGTGAATATTGAAAATTAATGAATTAAAAAATAAAAAGATCATTCACATATGTATAATATTAGCAATCATAGTAATTATATTTGTAGTTGCAGGAATCATAATGTTAAGGTATCAAGTTGAAGGTGAAACAAATTTACCATTTGAATTATCAAGGATGATTGTTGTAAGTACAGCAGAAAGTAATGAATTGGAAGCTTTAACAGATACAAAATGGAATTTTAGTGTAAGTCAAAATAATGATATATATTTAGAAATACAAAAAAATGATGAATATACAAAAAGTGCTAATATTAAAAATATTACATTTGAAAGCTTTAACATAGAAAAAAATAGCGGTTCAGAAAATATTAAATTATATAGAGCTAATTCTGAAGGAAAAGTAGTAGAAGATGAGGCTCATTTAGTAAATAATTCTTTAACATATAAAGGAGCAAAAGAAACAAATTTAGATGGGCTAGAAATTTCAAATCAAGGTAGTATTGTTTTATTACGTTCAGTTAATCAAAATGTTTGTGAAGTAAGAAATAATGATGAATCAATAGTACATGACGGAACATTACTTGCAAAGGGAAATGTGAATCCAGAAGATTTAAAATACAAATTAACTTTTGATATAATAATTGAGACAAATAGAGATATTAAATATAAAGGAACGATATCAATAGATTTACCAACTGGAGATATTCAAACACAAGGAAAATCACAAATAGAGAAGACTGATTTTAGTGATGTAATTTTTAAAAGAATGTAAAATGTCTTGCTAAAAATAAAGAAAGCATATATAATAACAACGGATATAAAATAAATTTACAATGTTTAGCCTTTGTATGGAGGGCAATCCCAATAAAAAGCTATGAACCTTGTCAGGTCCGGAAGGAAGCAGCAATAAGTAGTGTATTTATGTGGGTAATTGCTTTCCATAGAGAGGCTAAACTTAAATTAAAGGGAAGTGGTAAAATGGCATATACAGCACTATACAGAAAATTTAGACCTTTAACTTTTGACGAAATTGTAGGGCAAGAACATATTACTAAAACATTAAAAAATCAATTAATAGCAGGAAGAGTGGGACATGCATACTTATTTAATGGTTGTAGGGGAACAGGAAAGACATCAGCTGCTAAAATATTAGCAAGAGCGGTAAATTGCCTAAATCCTAAAAATGGAGAACCGTGTAATGAATGTGAAATATGTAAAGCTGCCATTTCAGGATCGTTAACAGATATAGTAGAAATGGATGCTGCATCAAATAATAGTGTAGAAGATATAAGGCTAATAAGAGATGAAGTTAACTTTCTACCAACCCTTGCAAAATATAGAGTATATATAATAGATGAGGTTCATATGTTATCTACAGGTGCTTTTAATGCACTATTAAAAACATTAGAAGAGCCACCTGCACATGTTAAGTTTATATTGGCAACAACAGAACCACAAAAATTACCAGCAACTATTTTGTCAAGGTGTCAAAGATTTGATTTTAAAAAAATATCATTAGAGAATATTGTAAAAAGATTGAAAATAGTATGTGAATCAAGCAAAATAGATGCAGACGAAAATGCATTAAAAATAATAGCTTCTTTGTCTGAAGGAGCAATGAGAGATGCACTAAGTATATTAGAAAGATGTTTGCAAGATGGAGCAAATGAAATAAGCGAAGATAAAGTTAAAGAATTGGTAGGGATACCTAAATTGTGCTTTATTGAAGAAATTACCGAAAGTATTTTAGAAAAAGATATTGATAATTGTCTTAAGACATTAAAGACAGTAATAAATGAAGGTAAAGATCAAAATAATTTTCTATGGGAAGTTATTAAATATGTAAAAGATATTTTATTATATAAAGTAACTGGTGAAACAGGAATTTATACTGAAACGGAAAAACAAAAATTAAAAGAACTTGCAGACAAATCAAATAAAGAAGATTTGGTACATTTAATATATGAATTATCAGATTTAGAAAATGATATTAAATGGTCATCACAAAAAATTATTATGTTAGAAGCAGGATTTATAAAATTATGCGATTTAAATAAAGGTAAAATTATGAAAATTCCTGCGGAAATACAAGGAAATCAAAATTTTAATAATGATGAACTACAAGAACTAGAAAGAAGATTATTTAGGATAGAAAACTTTTTAAGTCAAGCTGGAAAAAATAAAACAGTTAGTGTAGCCAATAAAAGTGCAAACAAACCAGCACAAGAAGAAAAAAAAATAAAAAGGAAGCCATTAACTCCTGAAGAATTAAAAAATAATGCATTTTGGAAAGATATTGTAGTAAAATTTAAAACAGAGGGAAAAATGGGATTATATACGAATTTATTAAATACAAATATTTCAGAAATAAATGATATGACAGTAGGAATTAATTTTAATAATGGATTAAAACCTTTGGCAAAAGGAATTTTAGAAAAGCCAGAGAATATGCAAGAAATTACAAAAGAAATATCAATAGCTTTCGGAAAAGAAATGAAAGTCAAATTAATAGACAATCATGTGGAGTCTAAACCTGTTAAATCTGAATTTGAAAATTTAGTAGAAGGTTTAGATATTCCAATAGATATAATAGAATAAAAAATAGGAGGTATAAATATGTCAAGACGTGGAGGATTTCCAGGAGGAATGGGTGGATTCGGAGGAATGAACCTAAACAATTTAATGAAAGAAGCAAAAAAGATGCAAGCAGATTTAGAAAAAACGCAGACAGAATTAGCTTCTAAAGAATTTGAAAGTACAGCTGGTGGAGGTGCTATAACCGTAAAAGTAAGTGGAAAGAAACTTATTAAAGAAATTAAATTAAATAAAGATATAGTAGATCCAGATGATGTAGAAATGTTACAAGATTTAATTATAACATGTGTAAATGATGCGTTAAGTAAAGTAGATAGTGCCACAGAACAACAAATGGGAAAATTTAATATACCTGGATTAATGTAAGGAGAGAAAATGTCTATATATTCACCATCAATAGAAAAATTAATAGAAAATTTTGAAAAATTACCTAGTATCGGAAACAAAACAGCTACAAGACTCGCTTTTTATATGTTAAATTGCAGTGATGAAGTTGCTGAAGAATTTGTAAAATCAATACAAGAAGCAAGAAAAAATTTGAAATATTGTTCAATATGTTTTAATATTTCTGATACAGATCCTTGTATGATTTGTGCAAATCCCAAAAGAGATAAATCAACCATATGTGTTGTTGAGGATGTTAAAGATATTATCGCAATGGAGAAAACGCATGAATATAAAGGAGTTTACCATGTTTTACATGGTTCTATTTCACCCATGAATGGTATAGGGCCAGATGATATAAAAATAAAAGAGCTTTTAACAAGATTACAAACTGGAGAAGTAAAAGAAGTAATTTTAGCTACAAACCCACGAGTCGAAGGGGAAGCAACAGCTATGTATTTGTCTAAATTAATTAAGCCATTAGGAATTAAAGTTACAAGGATTGCAAGAGGAATTCCAGTAGGTGGAGATTTGGAATACACCGATGAGATTACGTTGTTACAAGCTTTAGAAGGACGTATGGAAATATGAGAAATATTAAATTAACTATAGAATATGATGGAAAAGAATTTAATGGTTGGCAAAAACAACCCAATAAATTAAATATACAAGGAACTATAGAAAAAGTTATTTCTGATATTACTAAAGAAGAAATAGAACTTATAGGTTCTGGAAGAACAGATGCAGGAGTACATGCGTTAGGGCAGGTTGCAAATTTTAAGACTAATTCTACAATTCCAATAGAAAAATTCGCAATAGCTATAAATTCACGACTAAAAAAGTCAATAGTTATAAAAAAGGCAGAAGAAGTTTCAGAAAGATTTCATAGTAGATATAACTGCAAACAAAAAACATATAGATATATAATTAATAATTCTGAAACTGGAAGTGCAATTTATAGAAATTTAGAATATAATATTAAAATGCCATTAGACTTACATAAAATGCAGAAAGCAGCTCAATATTTTGTAGGGGAGCATGATTTTGCTGGGTTTAAAGCTAGTGGAACAAGTAGTAAGAGTAGTGTTAGGACAATATATTCTGCTAATGTTAATAAAGACGGTGAAAGAATTATAATAGAATTAACTGGCAATGGTTTTTTATATAATATGGTAAGAATAATTTCTGGAACATTGGTAGAAGTAGGACTAGGGAAAATACAACCAGAAGAAATAACAGAAATAATTGAATCAAAAGATAGGCAAAAAGCAGGTAAAACATTGCCACCATTTGGATTATACCTAGTAGAAGTTAATTATAATTAGTAACAAAATAAATTAACATTCATAATATATATAAAGTTAGGAAATGTGGCTTCAAAGAGAACAATGAAAGGACTGAAGTGTATTATGAATGTATTATTAATATTTTTTGCAATACCGCTTGTTATAATAACAGTATCTATAGCACTAGAAAAATTATTAAATTGTCCCATACTTGTTGCATCAATCGTGTTTTCTATATTGCTATTATTAGCTGTTATTTTTTCTAGTACTATATTTTTTATATTGGCAGTAATATATACAATTTTATCTTTTATCGTAGCATGGATTAGTAAATATATATGTAGGTTTCTTCGAAATTTAAGAAATTGTAATAATGTTTGCAATGACAACTGTGATAATGAGTGCAATAATAATTGTAATAATGGAAATAATAATCAAACATTAACTGTAAACGGAAGAGTGAGAGTATTAGATTCTAATAATGATAATAACCAAAATAATACCGGAACATTCTGTGGATGTTATAGGAGAAGATAGATAAGGAGTTTTATATGAGAATAGATAAATTTTTAAAAGTATCAAGAGTTATAAAAAGAAGAACAATAGCAAATGAAATGGCAGATAAAGGAAGAATATTTGTTAATGAAAAGCAAGTAAAACCAAGCTATGAAGTAAAAATTGGAGATATAGTTGAAATAAAATTTGGAGAGAAAATATCTAAATTTAAAATTTTAGAAATTCCAAAAACACAAGGAAAAAATATGCCGGAGATGATAGAATTATTATAATTAATTCTCATCTTCGGCTATTGTTTTTGCTATATTATAAATAAGTCTTTGTTTTTCTGGAGAGCATTTTGCTAAAAGTTTTTTAAAATCTTCTTCCAAATACGATTCTGAATTTTCGGAACTTCCAGATAAAATATAACCTTCTGAAACATCTAATAATTCACATACTTGGGTTAATCTATTTAGATTTAAATGAGAATGTCCACGTTCTACTCTACTTAAGAAAGCAACAGAAACATCTAGCTTTTCAGCTAAACTTTCTTGAGTCATATTTTTAGCAAGTCTTGCTCTTTTTAATCTTTCGCCAATTATAGAATAATCTAAAGCCATAGTGCTCCTCCCAAAAATTTTGTAAGTTCAATATAGCATTTAAATAATCTTGCTAGAAGAAACTATAAAGTAAATATTAAGCAACAAATTAATATAATTGTTTCAAAAATCTGTTTAAATTATTCTTAAATTTTAAAAAAACTTATTGATAACTATTATCACTTATGTTATGATGATATAGGAGCCTCAAAAAAGGCAAAAATATATCAGGAGGTATGTTATGAAATTCAAACAATGGGAAGGTTTTAAAAAAGATGGAGAATGGACAAAGGAAATAGATGTACGAGGTTTTATTCAAGCTAACTATACTCCATATGAAGGAGATGAAAACTTTTTAAAAGGAGTTTCAGACAAGTCAAAAAAATTATGGGACAAGGTATTAGAATTATATAAAGAAGAAAGAGAAAAGGGAGTTTTAGATGCAGATTGTAAAACACCTTCTAGAATAAATGCATATGCACCAGGTTATATAGATAAAGATTTAGAAGAAATTGTAGGACTTCAAACAGATGCACCATTAAAAAGAGCAATTATGCCAAATGGTGGGATTAGAATTGTAGAAAAGTCAGCAGAAAGTTATGGATTTAAAGTTGATGATGAAGTAGAATATGTTTATCATAATTTAAGAAAAACACATAATGATGGTGTATTTGATGTATATACAAAGGATATTAGAGCAGCAAGAAGTTCACATTTACTTACAGGACTTCCTGATGGATATGGAAGAGGAAGAATTATAGGTGACTATAGAAGAGTTGCACTATATGGTGTAGATGTATTAATTGCAGATAAACAACAATTATTAGATACATCATTAAATACAGACGAATTTACAGAAGAGATTATTCGTGAAAGAGAAGAAGTTTCAGAACAAATAAAAGCATTAAAAGCACTAAAAGAAATGGCAAATTCTTATGGCTTTGATATATCAGAACCAGCATCAAATGCTAAAGAAGCAATTCAATGGTTATATTTTGCATATTTAGCAGCAATTAAAGATCAGAATGGTGCTGCAATGAGTTTAGGAAGAACTTCAACATTTTTAGATATATATATTCAAAGAGATCTAGATAATGGTGTTATAACAGAAGAAGAAGCACAATCTTTAATGGATCAATTTATAATAAAATTAAGATTGGTTAGATTCTTAAGAGCTCCAGAATATAATGAGTTATTCAGTGGAGATCCAGTTTGGGTAACAGAAAGCATTGGTGGAATGGGAATTGATGGAAGAACATTAGTTACAAAGAATTCTTATAGAGTGTTACACACATTAGAAAACTTAGGATCAGCTCCAGAGCCAAACTTAACAGTTTTATGGTCAAAGAATTTACCAGAGCCATTTAAAAGATATTGTGCAAAAATATCAATTGATACATCTTCAATTCAATATGAGAATGATGATTTAATGAGAATTACACTTGGAGATGACTATGGAATTGCTTGTTGTGTTTCTGCAATGAAGATAGGAAAACAAATGCAATTCTTTGGTGCAAGAGCAAACTTGGCTAAGACTTTATTATATGCAATAAATGGGGGAAGAGATGAAAAATCTGGAAAACAAGTAACACCTAAATTTGCTCCAATAACATCAGAATATTTAGACTATAATGAAGTAATGGAAAAATTTGACCAAATGATGAATTATGTTGCAAAAATATATATTAAAGCATTAAATGCTATTCATTATATGCATGATAAATATTCTTATGAAGCAT
>CAKNPW010000028.1 GCA_930990555.1 uncultured Clostridium sp.
GTCCGTTGCTACAAGCAATGCTTTTTAACATTTGGGATTTTTCCTTATAAATCAGTATTTTATTTCTCTCATAACTTGTAATTTGTATTTTTTATTCATTATCAGTTAATTTTTCAATAGCTTTTCCTTCAATTATATCAGTTCTTTTATCAAGTAATAAATTTATATTTTCTTCTTTTTCTAGTATAAATCTTTTACAATAAAATATATTGGCATATTTTAAAATATTAATCATTTGGGATGTATCAATTGTTCCACCAATTACTGCTCCAACTATATGAGGTATGCTAGTTTTTAACGCTTTTTGTGATAACTTTTTTCCTATCTGTTCAAATACATCACTAAATATGCTCTTTTCTAATCCACCTTTTCCAGCTTTTTCTAAAGCCTTTTGAGCTGATTTATTCGCTAATGCTCTCATTTGTGTTATTAATAATGTTGCTATATTTTTATTAGCCATAGCTTCCCAACCTTTTTTCGCTGTTTGTTTAACAACTGTTGTTTCAGTAATAAGCATTATTTTGGCAATTGTTCCTGATAATCCACTTGTTTCATTATCGCTTGGATTCATTGAATTGACAAAAACTTCACTTGCAATTTCTAACTCAACTGGATTATTCTTTACATCATAACCATAAAACAATCCAATAGTTTGGACAGCTCTAAAGAATAAAAAAGTACTAATTACAAGATTAAAAGGTAATCCTATAAATCCTGCTGCTCCTAAACCTGCTCCTTGAACTAGAGCAGCACTAATATCAGCAATTTGGTATTTATCAATAACCTTTGATAAATCATATGCTCTTAATAAACATATCTCATCTAATTTTTCAATTATATTTTCCTTTGAAATTTTATTAACTGACTGATAAATCAATGCTTCACTAACTGTATATTTTGCAGCAAATTCTTGTACTTTTTGAAAATTGCTTCCTAAAATTTCTAATGATTTTTGTATCAATTCTTGCTCATTAATTTTACCTTTTACTTTTTCTCCTAAATCTTTTACAGAGGTAGGAATTATTTCATTAGTTTTTGAACTTACCTTATGTATAGTCTTTTTTATTGGACCAGGAGTAATTAACTTTTGATAGCGTTTAGTTAATGTATCTAATAATTTTCTTTCCTTTTCATCAACAATAACTTTTGGTACATTATATTTTTTATTTTTCATAATACATTCACCCTTATTAATTTATTCTATAATAGAGATAGTAAATTACGCGAATAAATTTTTTCTAGATAATTCTTTTGTTTTTCTTTTCAAACATATTAATCTACTTTATAAATTACTATTTTATATTATTCATTATAAAAATAATTTCTGTCTTTTAAACAGTTTATATTATCCTTAACCCAACTATTATTAGCCACTATTTTATTTATTTTCATTTCTATTTTCATAGATTGTGTTTCAATTTGCATTTCATTTTCTAATAATCCGTTTTTCATTTTGAAATTTGTTATATCATTCCATGCAATAAATAGACTATCAGCAATATTCCAATCTCCTTGAATTGGAAATAAATTTATTCCTTGTGCGTTAAAACCAAATAAATATGAAGTAGCTTGTTCAAATGCCAATATATTTACAACACCTGTTGGCAAAACCCATTTTATTTTGGATTTTGTATGTCCACATAGAATATTATTATCATAAGTATAATTGTATTTTTCTAACTCACTTTTTACTTTTTCTAAACTTAACATTACTTTTCCTCCATATATATTTTAATATCCTTTATTTATATTTTCGTTATCTACTAAAACTAAAATATTTCTTTCTTCATCTAAAATTACCATTCTATTAACACCTAAAGTTTCTGTATTAAAAGGATTCTCGTAATCATATTCAAAGCCGATACTATATACTTTATTATCAGTATTTATATCAATACTAAATCTATATGTTTTTCTATGTTTTCCACTATCCCAATGTGTTTCTGTTCCGTTTTCTTGTACTTTAAAATCTGAAATATTTTCATTTGAAATATCTATTAGTTTGTTTATTCCCTCATCTAAATTTGTTACATTTTTTATCATATCATTTGAGAAAATACTTTTTATATTTTCATAATCTTTTGTTTTAATTTTATTCATTATGTCATTACAAAGAATCTGCGTGATTTTTTCATCTGTCATAAATAATTGTTCAATAGGATTATCCGTTAAAATTATTTTTCCATCTTTCTGTATTATTTCCGTATTTTCATTTATACTTAATTCACTAAATTTATGTATTAGATTATTTATTGCAAAGAAATCTATAACCACAAATAATATTGTTGCTATCAATAGTGTAATAAATGTTTTTTTGAATTTCTTTTTAATAACTCTTATTATTCCAAATGTTATTGTTAATATGAATAATACTATACTAATTAAAATAACAATAATTGTTAATATTCCTGATATTCCAAATGTTACTATATCTATCATACAAATACCCCTTATTTTATAGTTCCAAATTATTTATTATACTTACTATATCATCATAATCTGGTACATTTTCTTTAACTTTTCCATAATCATTTTCAAAATTTTTAAGCATTTCTCTGCCTGTTTCATCTATTCCATAGCCTACATTTGTTCTTATATCTAAATCTGTTCCATAATCTAATAATAATTGTAATGTTTCTGCTGCCTTTTTTACAAATGGAAATTCATCAAATGTATCATATGTTCTTTCTTTTATTGGTTCTTCATTATAATATTTCGGATAAACATCATTACTACTTCCTGTTAAAATTAGTCCATCACATAAACTACATACCTCTTCTAATCTATTTTCAGATATTACTGGAATAAGTAATATATCTAATTTATCGAATATTTCTTTATAATAGTTGTTTAAATAATATGTTACTTCAAAAGGCTTTTCTTCCTCTTCTCTATCTAATCTTTGTGTTATTGCAATTCTCATTTCAAATACTCCTACTTCTATTTTTCTTTTACTATATCATAAAAAATAAAAATACTCTATACATTTATAAGTATTTAATTATTAATTAGGAGGCAAAAGGAAAAAGTAAACGAAATCTGTGAGTCCAGCAGAGCCTAATCTGCTGGATTTTCTTTTATTTAATTTCTTTTTTAAAGAAATCATCTCCTTCTACTGTATACATTTCTATTTCTAAATTATCTATCTTCTTAAATGCGTTTTTTATATAAAATTTATGAGCATTTTCTAATACTTTGCCACAAGCTAGATATATAGTTTTTATATTCGTCTTTTCTTTTATATATTCTTCAAGAATATTGTATAACTTTGTTCCTATTCCTTGATGTTGATACTCGTTTTTTATATATAACCTTTTTAAAATCCCAGTATCTCCTCTATTTTCAAGGGCAATTGTTCCTATTATTTTATCTTCATTTATTGCAATCCAAAAGTTACCACCATTTTTTATATAGTGTTTCTCCATATCTATAACATCTTGTAAATCTTCAAACTCTCTATTTAAGAATTCATACATACAAGTATTTATAAAATCTCGTATTTGATTGTTAGTAAATCTATTATTTAGATTTTTATATTCAATAATTTCCATTTATTATTCTTCCTTTGCTTTTTATATCTCTAAAATCTTTCCATCTTCATATATAAGTAAATTATCTTCTTTTAATTTTTTTGCTTCGTTTCTTGTTTTATCGTGCATATGTATTGGTATAATTTTTAGATTTGGATATTCTTTCATAAGTTCTAAAACATCATCTATTCCCATGTGTGAATCATTACCTAGCATTAATGTCATATCACAAATTAAATAATCTACCTTACTTGCAATTTTTCTTACACCTTCACAATATCTTGTATCTCCTGTTAATCCAATACTTACATTTTTATCTTTTATAATATATCCATTAGCATATTTAATCTCGCTATGCTCCATTGGTTCGTTTGTTATTTCTACATCATCACATATCTTTGTATAATTTACATCTTTACTATCAATAAATTCTTTTTCTACTTCTTTTGCAGAACTAAAATAAGATAACTTTATTAGAGTTTCTATTGTATCTTT
The DNA here is from genome assembly GCA_930990555.1 of uncultured Clostridium sp. GTDB lineage: Bacteria > Bacillota > Clostridia > TANB77 > CAG-508 > Merdicola. The sequence goes on from CAKNPW010000028.1 coordinate 4,026, forward strand.
AGTAATTTCGTCTGTTATAATTTTTGTAGATAATTTATGTCCTGGTTTATAATAATTTTTCTTATACCATAATAAAAATGGTGCATCAAAACAATGATCAGCATGAGTATGAGATATAATTAAAGTATCTATATTCATTATATCTATATTTTGTCTTATCATTGCTTTTAAATTGCCATTAGGCATATCAAATAATATATGGTCATTTATCAATACACTTGCACTATTAGCAATATCAGGTATTGTTCCTGTTCCTATTAATTGTATTTTCATGGTTAAAGCTCCTTTTTTTATTGCAGTATATCATATGAATTAAAAATATTCTACAAACTATAAGTATTTTATTATCCATAAGCTCCTAAACTCTTGATTTTTTTGATATTTTAGCCAAAATATGCTATAATTAATTTAGTAACTTGTAAATTGTTTGCGAGATTATCGCAGAAAGGGACATTATGAAGAAAAAATACACCAACACAAACGAATGTGTTTGCATCTCAAAAAACCATGCAGTTTTCAACTTTTCCATCTGGGAAGATTTTGATACTCTCCTTGTGAAAGGAAATGTTATCATAAATCGGAAACTGAAATCGAATACACAAGCTTGTGTTATGCTAAAAAACGCATCTGTTCCTGATGATGTTCTTCAGGATGCAATAGAAGATTGCGTTAACAGAGCCAAGTTCATATTCGAGGAATAGAGCTTCGGCTCTGTTCTTTTTAATTAGAAAAACTACCTAAAATAGGTAGTTAATTTATTTTATATTATTCTATTCTATTCCTTGTGCTTGTTCTTGTTCTCTATAATTTTCAATTATATTTGATATATCAGTATATGAGCCTGGAATTAAACCATTTACTGTTATTCCATAGCTTTCAATCATTTCTTTATCTACTTTTTGATATTCTTTTTTAGCATTTTGAATCATTAAATCTATTGTTGTTACAATATTATTTGTTTTTTCTTTTAAAAATATATTGATTTTATTTTCATCAAATCTTGGATATACTTCTTTATTTCCTTCTTTAATTGCTCCATATAAACATTCTATTGCTGTCAAGTCATTTTCTGAAAGTAGGTTATCTGTATCATATTTAGCTTTTATATTTTCTTCACTAAATTTGCCATAATTATATTCTTCTGATAAATCTTCAATTATGATATCATCTCTTAATTCTCTTATAACATCTTCTCTAGTTTTTTGTGGTTTTAAATTTGATACATCTACCTTTGGAATCCAGTCTGTATTTTGCTCACTTGTTTTAGATTCTGCAACTTGTTCTTTACTTCCTTCTTCTAACATATAATCTTTTTTACTTATTTTATTAATTAGCTTTTTAAACCAATCTGCAATTTTCATAAACTTTTCCTCCGTATCTTACTTCTTTTCATCATGTGTATTTCTCATAAAATCAATTTTATAATATCATAACGAAAAATTTTTTACAAGAATTTTGAAGATTTAAGAAGAAAATTCAGGTAAACTTGTTGTAATCGACAGATTTTGACACACTTTTTATTTGTTTTTTGTTATAATAAGAAAAAGATGTAAAGGAGATGATGACTTATGGATATTAAAATTTTTTATTTATCTTTAAGGAATCGTGCAAAACTTGAAAAACTACTTATAGAAGGAGCTAGTAAAAAGAAAATATTACATCAAGAAAAGCTATTAGAAAAATATCTACTAGAACAATTAAAATGTATGAATAAAATTGTATAAACACCTACAAGAGAGATTACTATGTTTTCTCTCTTTTTTTGTCTGGTTTGCATAAAATAGGCTAATATGGTATAATTGAGTAGTAACAAAATAACATATGTTTTGCGATATGCAGAAAGGGTAAACTGTATGGAAACAAGAAAAGCTCGGATTAAAAACACTTACACAATTGTAAATTTATTAAGCAACAAACTCGAACTAGGATTTGTTGTCCAATTTAATGATGACAACTCCTCTTTCGGAATCTCCTTCAAAGAAGAAAATGAAGGAGATTTGAACACATTGTACTTACTGTTAAACTTGTATTTTCGCCGATATACTTCCTGTTTTTTAGCAGAACTGGAGGACAATGAAATATTAGTCCTTTCAGGAGTTCAATCTGGAATAGCATTTGCCAGTCCATATATTCGTGATAAGTGGGTGGTTGTAAATGCTAAAGAAAAGCGACTCTATACTGAAGACGAAGCTCGGGAAATTCTGGCAAGTAAAAATCAGGGCAAATAAGCAAAACAGCCTCTGCTAGAAATTATAGCAGAAACAGGGAGGAAACTAAAAAGTCCTCCTTGTTTTTTATGTTTTTTGAAAAATAAATTCCCACAATACTTTTTTCTTATCTCCTCTTGTTATAATATCCTCATTAAGAACGATTATTTTCCAATTTTTACTTAATATATCAAACTGTTCTTTATTAAATAATCTAAAATATTTTTCAAAATCATAATAATAATTATCTTCTATTACTTTTGTTTCTACTCTTATATATCCTTCATTTTTATCTGAATTTACTCTTCCTATAAGAATTCCTTTTGGTGTTAATATTCTATTAATCTCATTAAAAATCTTTATGGTATCTTTCATATAAAAATAATGAATAGATAAATCGGCATTAACTAAATTAATTGAATTTTCTTTAAATGGTAGTGTTTCTCGTATATCTATTTGCAATGTTTCACTATTTGGAATTAGTTCTTTTAATTTTTCTAATGCAATGTTTGATATATCACAAGATATAACATCAAAGCCATTATCTATTAGCCATTTTGTATCTTGACCTATTCCACACCCTAAATCAACTGCACTATTACCTTCAATTTTATTAATTATTTCTTTATATTTCTCTAGCCAATTTTCATTTTTAAATGAATTTTTTTGATTATTTATAACTCTTTTCCAATATCCTTCATTCCAATACTTTTGATTATTTTCTATCATTACTATCTCCTAATTATAACATTTATCTATATACTATCATATATGTAATAAAAAATAAAGTATTATTCAGTTTGCATAAAATCCCCTAACATGATATAATTGAACAGTAACAAATAACATATGTTTTGCAAAATGCAGAAAGGACGAACTGTATGAAAGTAGGAAAAGCTCGGATTGTAAGTACAGCAACTATAATAACTATGGATGAAAAAAAAGTTAAATTAAGTTTTGACATCCAATTTGGTGATAACAAAGAAGAACGATACGGAATTGATTTCAATACTAAAGATACTAGTATTATGGATTCATTTTACTTATTATTACAGCAATATAGTAAAAACAACACTATATGGTTAGATGACCTTGAAGGCAATGATATTTTGGTACTTTTAGGTAAATATCGTGGAATTGCTTTTTCAAAGCCTAACTCTGACATATGGATTGTTTTAGGTGAATCAAAATTATATTCCGAAGATAAAGCACGAAAAATAATTGCTTGTAAAAATCAGAGCAAGTAAGCAAAACAAAATCTGCCACGAATATGGCAGAAACGGTGGAATTTAATTTTAAAGATTCCACCGTTATTCTTTATATTATAAAATTAATTATATTCTATATTCAGTGTTTTTCTCCTTTTTGTTCAGTTTGCATAATATCATTGATTATGGTATAATTGCAAAGTAACAAAATAACATAATGTTTTGCAAAGAATAGAAAGGAATGATTCTATGGATTTAAAAATTCAAAGAGTTCGGATTGACAAGGTTGAAACTCATGTAAATTTAACAAAAAAGATTTTTTACGTTACATTACATCTGTTATATCAGGATAAAAATTATTGTGAAGAAGTAAAATTCTATGAGGGTGATACAATTTATTCCTTATACCAGATACTAGAACTATATTTTGGTCCTGAACGTTGGATAATAGATGTAACTAAATTATGTGGGAAAGAAATGCGTATCATTTTGGGAAGAAACTGTACTGATATTGCTTTTTCTACACCTTGTTCAGGTCGTATCAGTAAATGGGTAGTTTTAGGCAATTATGATAAACTTTATACTAGATATGAAGCTGAACAAATTTTAAAATCCAGATACAAATAAGCAAAACAACATCTGCCACGAATATGGCAGAAACGGTGGAATTCAATTTAAAGATTCCACCGTTATTCTTTTTATAAAATTAATTATGCCCTATACTCATTATAGCAATCATCTAATATTCTATCTTTTTCTTCTTCTGTTAATTTTCGATTCAATTCTTTTTGTCTTTCACCTATTCTTTTACTACTTTCTTCTAACAATATGGCAAGTTTAGTTGATAATAAATCTTCTACCTTTAATCCTTTCTTCTCAAAATATGTTTCATAGAAAAATATAGTAACTGCAACTCCTAAAATAAATGCTAAAATAATATATAACATAAATATCTCCTCCTTTATTTTTTTTATATACTATAATCTTTATTTCATCTATTTTCAATTTGAGAAAAAAATTTTTAATTACCCCATATTCTTTTAATTAACCTTTCCAATTACTTTCAAAGGATATTCGCAAATTAGACATTCTCGATTTGTTTTTATATCTTCAATGTTATACAATTCTTTATTTTCTATTACTAGTATGATTTTATCTGAAGATGATACTTCATCTAACATTTCAAATATTCTTTTTTGCTCAATTAGTCTTGCAACAATAATATCATAGGAGATATTTTCTACAATAAAACTTATTATTACGGGAAACTTTCCTTTATCATACATTTGCAAATCTTTTTGATATTTGCATATTAAATCTAATGCTACCATAAACTTTATATCTAATCCTCGAAGTTTATGATATATTAACCCTGTTTCTTTATCCTTTATAATCAGCTTATTGGTTAAAAGATAATTTATATCTTGCATATTACAATTAGTTAATTTTATTAACTGATTTTCTGTTGCAGTTTTGAATTTTAATAAAAATTGGATTACTTCATTTTGTTTTTTATTCAAATGTTTCCCTCCTTACTATTTTTAATAAAGAACTATATATCTTCCTTTTTTCTTCTTGAATTTTCTTTATTTTTATAACAACTTTATTTCCTATGATTGGTGGCATTTCCATCCAATTTGGAAGTGTTGCCATTGTATCTATTCCTTGTTCTAGATTTACAAATACGCCATTATCAGAGTATCCTGTAATTTCTCCTAGATACTCTCCACCTTCTACATAATTTTTTCTTGCAACCTTATACGGATCTTCTTTTGTGTCCTTATGAGAAACTTTTAATGTTTCATTACTTGCATCTATTTCCTTTATTAACACTTTAATCTTATCTCCAACTTGATATAGCTTTGACAAATTAGAAATATATCCATATTCTAAATCTTCTGGTTTTAATTTTATATCTACACCTAAACATTCTATATCTATATATTTAGGAAAAACAGAAATCACTCGTGCAAAGATTTTGTCACCCTTTTCATACTTTTTTAATTGTACTTTTCTTATTTTCTCCATTGCCATTTTTCTAGATGCTACTGCTTTATTCGTTAATTTATCTACTTCAACAACTATAAATCTTAATTCTGAACCAATCATATTTCGTAAATTCTTTTTATCTACTTTTCCTTCTCTTATTTCTGATGCTGGAATTAAAACTTTTATATTCTTAAAATTTACAATCAAGCTATCTATTGGCTTTTTTATCTTTTTACCCTCTTCTGTTAAACTGACCATCTCTGTTTCAATTGCTATTGCTGTTCCCTTTAAAATTTTTCCTTTTTGATTTGAAGTATGTATATTTTGCCATGCTAATTGTGTTTCACTTATCATGCTGCACCTCCCTTCTTAACTTTTATAAATTCTTCAAATGTTGGTAATTTTTCTTCTGGCATAATTTTTACATTATCTAATGATATTTTCTTTTTATATTTCTTGATTTCTATTTCCTCAATTTCCTTTGACATCCAATATTCGCTATAATCAAACTTCTTACATATTAGCGGTTCTTCTCCTCTTATAATAATGATTTCTAAATCATTGTTCATCCTTATAATTTCATCTGAATTCATAAGATTTCTTGCAACAGTAGCTATTCCTGCATTTCCTAAATCTAATTTTCCATCAAATCCTGCATCTTTTCTAATCGTGTTATTTTCAACGGTTGATACGCCGTAACATCCTTGAAATATAATCTGCTGTTTGAATGTCATTACATCCAGTTATAATTTTTAAATCGCTGTTTGCAACAATTCCTTGCCATGAATTATTAGGATATAAAGTTTCTAGACCACTTACACTTTGGCAAACGATAATACATGAAACACCTCTTGAACGAATAGTTGCTAGTTTCTTTTGAAAATCGGGTATTTGTCCAATATTAGGAAATTCATCAAGTAGAATACATAGCTCTCTTTTTAACATTTTTGTAGGGCTGTCATCTGCCATTCTTATGACTTTAATAAACAAAAACGAAAAGAACAAGCTACTTAAAAAAGACATGGTAGAATCCATGTCACTAATAACACAAAAAATTGCTAATTTTTCATCATTTAATTTTAAAAAGTCTATATCATTTTTCTTTGTTATAGCATCTATTTCTTTTAACTGGAATATTTGTAATTTGGTAGCTAATCCAGTTATTACTGACTGCTTGATATTGTCTGATGCTTGAGCATAAATATTATATGCCATCTTGGTTATTTCTTTTGAATTTTGAAATACTCTATCAATCTTCTTAATATCACCAGATGCCAAAATGGAATAAATATATCCCATATTTTTCTTATCTTTATCTTCTACTTCTAGTACCGTATGCAATAAAAGAGCCTTTAATAAATTCTCTTGTGTATTTTGCCAGAATTCATCTCCTCTTTTTGTTCCAATATCAAGTGTTGTTGCCATAACAACTTGTGCAAATGTTTGTGCATCTACATCTTTATCTATGAATTTTATTAAATCAATACCATCAGAATATTCTGGATCTACTAAATTAAATAATTTTACATCATACCCTTCTTTTTCAAGTAATCTACAAGTCTTACAATATAGTTCTCCGTTTTGGATCAGTAACTATTATATTTTTACCTTGTTGAATAGCATTTTCTAAATTTCTTGCCCTTTCATCTTGTTCTGCAATCTTTAAGATATTTGGTACTATAAATTTTCTAGATTTTCCTGAACCTGAAGCACCAAAGACCATAATATTTCTGTTTAATTTTTTATAAGAATCTGGCAGAATAATGATTTCATCTGTATCTATGGTCTTTCCTAGAATAATACCATTTGTGTTTTTTTCATTTCCAACTTGTAAGATATGTTTTAAGTCATTTATATTTGCAAATCCAGCTGTTCCATGTGTTCCATCCTTCTTTTTAAATATAATTCCCTCTGTTTCAATATTAGCATTTTTTAAACTTATCTTTAAATTATAATATGTCATAAAAAAAATAACTAATATACCAATAAGAATTACAAATATTATTGGATTATTAGCTAATATTTTAGGACTGTTTAATAAATTAGTAATATTTATTAGGTAATTAGTATTAAAACACTTTTCTATTTGCTTAATATATAAATAAATTAAAGGTACTATTATTTCTACAAAAAAAATACCAATTATAATGAATTTAACTAACTTAAATTTCTTTAACTTGTGTATCTCCATTATTTTCTCCTTCCAATAACTTGTTATTTTCCAGAGCAATAATCCTACATCTTTTATCTTTATGTATTGCTTTTTCTATAAATTCTTTATTCTCTTCTAGAGTGAATATATCAATATGCTTATTTGTATTTCCATTTTCTCTATAAAACCAATTAATTTCATTTAATCTTTGCATATCAATAAAAATCATATTTATTATGTAATAGTCCTCATCTAAATAATAATCTGCTAATTTCCAATCACTAATAAGTAACTCTTTATTTTCTTGATATCTATCTTTTATAATTTCATAAAAGTCTATTTCATTTAATTTGGTAAACAATTTTCTATTAAAAGAAGAATTTTTTATTAGATATGTATGTTCTTTATTAAAGTACATATAATCTTGTTCATCTATAATATTTTTAAAATCATCAATAAAAATAATAATTGAATCATAATGAAATACTTTGTTTATATCATAGAAAAGTTGATGTATATATCGTTTTTCTTTTTTCTCTGATATATAATAGATTAAATATTTTTGGTTATTTATTATCATCTCTGCTAGATATTTTCTTGCTGTATCGGTATAGATGTTATTATCTTTCATTTCCCAGCTTGGATTTATTTCTACATTTGAATCAATTGTCATTGTTGCAAGATGTGATAATTCTTTTAATCGTTCCATATACGATACGTTATTTTTATTTTTTATATAATCTTTTCCAACCTTTCCTACAAATCTTCTTCCATTTCTATCTAACTCGATATAATAAAATTTATATTTTTTTACATATCCATCTTCTATTAATCTTTTTATCCTTTTTCTATGATACCACTCTGATTTATAAATAATCTTTGTATCTTCTACTAACATGATTTTATATTTTGATAAATATTTAATTACTTTTTCATCTTCTTGTGTTAATTTACTCAAATTTTTTCCTTTCCTACTACATAATATTTTTCTATTTTTTTCTTTGTTTAAGGCATTGTTTTTCAACAATGCCCTAAACTATATGAAAAAATATTCTTAAATTTATCTAAATTTATAGTATTTCAAATATTTTTTAATGACCAATGTAAGAAATCTTAAAATTTAATTAGATTGGACATTTTTAAAATAATTTTTCTAAATCTTCTATCCACTCATCAATATATTTGCCATCTAGTACAAACGTTTCTGTGTATGGCTTTTTCGTATCATTTTTTCCCATTGCTATGTAAAACATATTTGAGAAATTATCATCTTTAATAACTCCTGATGTTACTAATCCATCAATTATCGGCTTTACATATTTATTATCTATATCCATATTCTTTTGCTTCTCATGAACAACAATTATTACAAGCGTTAATTTATCTTGAAATAAATCTTTATATTCTTTCGTACACTCTGCAACATTTGTCATGATATTTTTATATGCAAAGCTACTAATATTTTTATATTTTGGTAAGACTTCTGGAATATAAATATTTAAAATCTTTTTTTCTTTTTTAGCTTTATATTTATTATTTACAAAGCTAATATCTTCTTCATTTGAATACTTATTCTCTAAATTTACATTTTCAAATAATTCATATCTTATTTTTTCTAATTTTCGTAAATATTTTTCTTTGATTCTGCTATCCATCATATTTCCATATAGGAGCATATCGGATGTTTCATCTTTTAACTCATCTAAAATTTCTATAAATCTTCTATTTTGCATGGTAACCTCCTAAAAAAAGAAAGAGGCTAAAAACCTCTTTCTTAATATTATCTTTAAGTTTCTTCATCATATTTTTCTGATATTTTATTTAAGATTTCTTGTCTTGCTTCTTCTTTTATCGGATATACAAAATTTCTATACCTATTTTCTCTTTTTAGTCTTGCACCTGGCATAATAATATATCTGCCATTTTTACCATCAAATAACTTAATATCTTTTATTACAATTAGGTCGGATATGCAAATACTTGCATATCCTAGAAAACTTCCTTTTTCTATTTTTTTAAATCTTATTTCAGTAATATCTAACATATTTTAATTCCTCCTCTTAAATATCAATTTTGTATTTTTACATTCCTGTCTTTGGTAATTCTACTTCTTTATTTTCTTCTGGAGTATAAACTATTGTATGTGCATCATCCTCATCTTCTAAAGGTGTATCTACATATTGTCCGTTTACATAGCAGTCATTTACAATAATTTTATTATTTGCTAAATCTTCATTAATTTTTACAGTAGCTGTTGGTTTTTCCTCTTCTCTAAATCCTTCTTTAACATCTCCAAATACGAATCTATATTGGGTTACATATTCTCCGTCTTGAAGGTTTAAATTCGTAAAATCTACTGTATAATTTTCGTTTGTATTATAATCTTCTCCAATATATGCCCAATTTGTATTTTGGTTTGTGATATATTGAATTTTATATGTCAATTCTTCATTCCATGTTCCTGTTGTAAGGCTTTGTAATCTTACTTGTCTTGGTAATTTATCTCCAAAGATAAAATCTGAAATTGGAACATTAGAGAAGTTTCCAACATGGTTAAAGTCATATGTGATTATATCTCCTTGTTTTGCTTGAGTTGGACCGTTTTTTTCTACATCCACTACTAAATTTACATTGTCATTTTCAACTGTTATTTCTATTGTTTGTCCATTTTCTTCAAATTTAAATGGTATTAGTTCCTCACTTATTACATAATAGTCATCTACTGATAATTCTTTTAAGAAGTATTGTTTTCCAGTTTCTAAATATTTATATGTAAATTCACCATCTGTTGTTTTTACTGTTTCTACATGATTTTTATTTTCATCTAATATTTCAAAAGTAGCATTAATTTTGCTTCCTTTTTCAAGTTCTGTATATTGGTTATATTCTTTACTTACCTTTGTTACTTTTAAAACATTTTCATAAACTTTTGTTGGAACATCATCTTCATCTTCTGTTGGTACATCTATATATGTTCCCTCTACATTTACATTGTTTTCAAATACACTATCTTTTTCTAATCCTTCAATTGCTTTAGTTGTAACTGTCATTTCTTCAACATTTGAAAATCCTATTTTTACTGTTCCAAATTTTAATTGAAACTGTGTTACATATTCATCTTTTGCAAGTTCTAAATTTGTAAAGTCAATTTCATTATTTACTTTTGTACTTAAATTATCTTGTAACTTAATATTTTCTCTTTTGTTTGTATTGTAATATATAGAATATTTTAAATCTTCATTATATGTACCTGTTTGAAGTTTTTGCAATCTTACTTCATCTGGCAAATCATCTGTTAAAGTAAAGTTGTCTAGAGGTACATTAGATAAATTTTTAATATTGTCAATTGTATATGTTAAAATTTCATTTCCTTGTACTTCTTCTTTATCAGAGTCTTTGTCGACATTTACTTCTATATCTACTGGTGTGTTTTTAAATGTTACTTTTTGGTCATCTCCATCATGCTCTGGTGTTACTTCTACTTGCGTATCTTTATTTAATAGATAATATTTTGCTGATTCTAATTCTGTTATAATGTATTTTTGAATATCCATATTAGATAAAGTGATTTTTCCATTAGCATCTGTATAATAATCTTTATTAAATGAACCATCTTCAGATTTTACATTAAATTTTGCTCCTTCTAGTGGTTCTCCTTCACCTTTTCCAGTAATTTCACTTTCACCACTTGATATTTTATCTATTTCTATATCTACACTTGGTTTATAATTCATTTGTGACTTTGCTGTACTTACAACAAATGGATCTGTTGTTAATACATAATCTTGTACGTTATCATTTGGTGCTTTTCCAAATAGAATTGGATATGTTTCACATTGTCCTGATAATGTAAATTGTACTGTTATTTCATCTTTTATATTTTCTCTTGGAACTAATACTTTGAAATTTTCTCCTTTGTCAAAGTTAGTTCTTTCGTTATTGTTTATATCTGTAACTTTTGTTCCAGTAGGAGCTGAAAATGTATCTAATATAACATTTATGTCTTTCATATTAACTTCAGAAGATACATTAAATGTTTGAGATATATAATTACTATCGATACTATCTACCCCTGCTGGTGAAATAGTAGATACATTAATTACTGGGTCTTGATATGTTTGTGTTCCATTTCTTCCGATATCTACTAGTCGTCTAACTGCATCTGCCATTTGGTTTCCTATTTCATCTACTCCAGAATATCTACTTGTATCTCTACCATCCAAAACAGCATAAACCGCTTGTTTAGTAACTGCAAATGCTGACCTTTCATCAGGAACACCCATTTCGGCTGGTGTTTTGTATGGGAATCCATTTAGTAACACTCTCCAAACCATTTGATTGTTTGCGATTTGGCTCATATCACCAATTTCAACGCCATAACTATCCTCATCATCTACTCCGAGGTAGGTCTACATCTAGGCAGTACGCCGTATATTGTTTGCCATTTTCGTTATACACTATATAGTGTGTTATGATTACGACATCTTGACCAGCTGAATTTCTGTATTTTAAATGTCTTCCACATTCTCCAAGACTTACTAAATCTACTGTTTGTCCAATCGTTGCTGCAAAAACGTTTGATAACTGTCCTATTATCATAAAAACAATTAGTATTGCACTAATTACTCTTTTACTTTGTTTCATATTTAAACAATCTCCTTCCTATCAAAAAAAGCATTGGAATTTTTACTTCCAATACTTTTTAAATTTAATTTAATAATTTGTTACACTAATATAATACCTAACCTCATCTTGAAATCCAGTCTTTTGATAAGTTACTGCATAAACTAGAAATGTTACTGGATAAGAATTTAATACAATTCCTTCTACTTGTGCTTTTCTATATGGACACATATAGTTTCCTCCAAGTAGACTAGATGATATTTGTATTTTATATCTTTTTTCTGAATTTTCTCCCCATAGGTCTTTATTTCTTTTTGCTATATCATCTATATCTTGTATTAATTTTTGAGTTGCAGTATCATTATAGGTTATTTTTTCTTTTGGTATACTTGTTTCTTCTTTATTATTTGTTGTTTCTTGATTGCTTGTATCTTTTGAACTTTCTTCTTGTTTATTGTTACTACTTGATGTATCTTTTGAATTACTTTTAGTTGTATCTTTTACTATGGTTTCACCACTTTTCTTTTCTTCTTTACTTTTGCTTACATTATTTTTGTTACTACTTGTATTTTCTTGTTTTAATGTATTTTCATCATTACTATTTTGGCTTTCTTCCGTGTTTTCTTGTACCACTTCTTCAACTTCATTTGAAGTTTCAGTTTCAGTTAGAGCTACATCAGTAATTTCATTAGTTTCATTTAAAGTAATTTGATTTTCTGTATCTGATTTTACTTCCTTATTTCCAACATCTACTACACTTGCCACTCCTACTATACTTAAAACAATTGTCGTACAAATACTTATTATTACTTTTTTTAACATAAAAATCCCTCCTCTAATTTTAGAAACTTTTCTAGTTTCTTTTTTTAGAGTATAGGATTTATTTATATAAATTTTCAATTTGAGAAAAAATTTTAAAGTGTACCCATGTTATTCTTTTGTTTCTTCACCTTGCACACAAAGCCTTAAATTTGCCTTATTGGCAACACATGTAATTAATGTTATTTTATTTTCTTTTGTATCTTCAATTTTTGACCAATCTGTACTTTTTATTTCTTGAATATCAGTTACCTTATACCTCCTTTCTCCCATTTCACTTTTATATATGATTAAATCTCCTTTTTCTAATTTATTAATATCTTGGAAATAATGTGCGACATTACTGCCTCTATTGTGAGATGCTAACGCAATATTTCCATTCCATATGCTTGAATTTGGAAAATGTCCTATGTCAGTTTTTAATGTATCTAAATCTACACCTTCCTTTATTTGAGCTTTTAGATTGATTTTTGGAATTTCTAATGTTCCAATTACATCATTTGGAATTAAATCATCTTCTATTGTATTTTCTTTAATAACAGTATTTGTATCATTTGAGTTTGTATTTGTATCTTTAATAGTAAATGTTTTTACTAAAATATTTGCTACAAATAATAAAATAACCATTATTACTATAATTAAAATATATTTTAAAACTTTTTTTATTTTCATTTCTTCACCTTCTATTTTATTCTATTTTTATTTTTCTTTATTTTTAAGTCATATAATTTTTTATATACTTTTGAAATATCCTTAAATGATTTTGGATTATCTATTAATTTTTTAATTTCACTTGGATAGAAATTTCCAAATACTAAATCATAAATACCTAATTTCAAGGCAATTTTTACTTTTTCTTTTTCATCTTTTTCACTTGTAAACAAGAGTATGACTCTAATATTTAGCTCTCGAAGTAAAAATAAATAGTTTTCAAATTTTTCTTCTTCTATCTCTTGAGCAGCTATTATTGCTGTTTGATTTTCAAACTTTTCATTTTCTATGATAAAATCTAAATAGCTGATTGCCATACTTCCGTTTTATTTCTTCTTCTAGGATTTTATCTATTTCATGTTTTCCTGTATAAATGATAACCATTAAATAATACCTCCTTTTTCTTCTTCCAAAGCATCTTTTAGATATTCTTCTGGATCTACTAATTTTCCATTTTCTCTTAATGTAAAATGGCAATGGCAACCTGTTGTAGCACCATTTGTTGTTTTTCCAGTTGAATCTTTATATGGATTATTTGCTGGACCATCTACATATTTTGGTCCTACTGTTCCTATTACTTCACCTTGTACTACCTTTTGTCCTGGTTCTACTATAAAATCTGGACTTGAATGACAATAACTAAATTCATACACACCATCTGTACTTTCTATTGTTATTGTATAACCTCCAGCTCCTCCCCATCCAGTAGATACAACTGTTCCATCCATAATAGATATAATTTCCGTTCCTTCTGGTGCTGGAATATCTATACCAGAATGCGAAGTTGATGCACCGTGATGTTGGAGCATCTCTTTTACCAAAATGGCTACTTATATATGTATGACCAGGAACTGGCCATCTTGAATCAATAGTCTTTTTAAATAAACCAGATAGGAAATCTGCTACACTATCAAAAAAAGTAGTTGTATCTTCTTTTGTATATTCTTCAGCTGTATAATACTTTAGTTCTTCTTTAAAATTTGATTCTTCCTCATTATTTACACCAATATAAAAAATATCTGTGATATAGCATACTAACCAAATAAGAATGGTAATCAAAATAATAGGTATTATAAATGGTTGTATAATAACAAAACCTACCTTTAATATTTTCTTTTTTAATTTACTTTTTACATGCTCTTTAACCATTTTTATCATCCATTTCTATATGAGTTGTTGTTGTATTGGCTATATCCTTTTTTCTTTTATTGTCATATCGACTTCGATTATTTTTGTTATAACGTCTATCAGTATTAAAATTTCTTCCCTCTGCCATATACATACCTGTATTCATAAATGCTTTTCCTGCCTTTGTTGCTTTTTTTCTGAAAGGTTCACTTCTTTCATTTATTGGTTTTGAATTATTCTTTTTATTGTTTTGGTCTACTTTATTTGTATTTGCCACATTTGTTTCAATTGGTTTTGTTTTTACTGGTTGAGTTTTTGCTATATTTGTTTGAACTGGATTTGTATTTGTAGGTGTTTCTTTATTTCCAATTACAGATGTCTTATTTAAGAAACTTGCAAGTAATCCAGATGAGTTTCCATCTCCATTATTGCCTGGATTTTTAAATTGATATGTAAATGCTTTTATTGTATATCCCATATTAGATGCCATACCGATTCCTCTTTGTGCCACTTCCTCTGCTGGTACACCTGCAATTCTAGATATTAAATTATGGAACACATTTAAAAGTGCCTCTGCAAGTGGAAGTATCATCAATGCCCAAATTAGACTTACTGCCCATCCTCCTGAAACTGGTAGAAAGTTTAAATATACTAAAAATAAAAAAGCATATACAAATTGCATAAAGCAATTTACTAGTATTTCTCCAAACCAAAGTGATGCACCAATTGCTCTACGGTTCATTATCCATAAAGTTGCAACAACTGGCGTAAATATTGTAAATACTAATAAAGTAAAATGTCTTATCATGAATTTAATATTTAGCTTGACAAAAAGATATGCAAACATACAAATTACAAGTGCAGTTAATATAGCATTTCCAGTTCTTATATTAGAAAGAATAGAATTGCCTAGTAAATCATTAAGACTTCCACCATTTGATTGTAAAACTAATATTTTTACAAGATTATTGTTTAAATAAAGCACTAATTTAACAAAAAGTGGTGCTAATGCAATTGCTACTGCTCCAAAAAATAATCTTAAAATATTATCTTTTGCCTCATTTCTTTTTTCTATGTTAAATCCACCAATAATGATTTTATATGCAAGTACAATAACTGCAATAAGAATTGGAACAGTCACAATCGTAGTTATGATTTTATACCAGTCCATAACTTTGCTCCATTGTTCATCTGTAAAAGGTGCTATATCATTATTGGTATTTCCAAAGATAAGTTCATCATATTCTTTAAAACCAACACCTAATTCTTCATTAGTAGTTAAACTAAATACACCCTCTGCAATTCCACCAAGCATCTTTGCAATTATCTTTTCAAATAGTCCTCCATCATCTGCATCTATTGTTTGTTCTATTGAACTTGATTCTTCATCTGTATCATCATCAAAAAAACTTGCCTCTACATTAGTTGTTGTCGCTAAAAAAACAAGTATAATTAACACTATACTTGTTAAGAACTTTTTTAATTTCAAACACTTCACCACCATTTCTATAACTTAATGATATCCTTTTCTCTTTCTAGCATTTCTATTGATACTGCTGAAACTGTACCTCCTCTATTTAAAAGTGCTTCTCCTGGCTGACATTTAAGTAAAAAATCTCTTGTTCCATCTGCTAATTTAAAATGTTCTATAACCTTATCAACTGACATTGGTGATTGTTTCATCAAAAGAGTTGTATCACAATTATTTAAAATCGCTCTACCCTGGGGAGAACTAACAAGTTCGTCAGGACTTTGAGTTGCAATTACAAGACTTACGCCTTTTTTCCTTGCCTTACGGGCTAGGGTTTCTACAAAATTTGCTGTTTCCTTATATTTTATTATTGTCCATGCCTCATCTATATGTACTGCCTTTCTAGGATACTTGGCATTTTTCTTCATATATTTTTCTAATATCCATGTTGTAATCACTAAATTGGCATAGAATTTTGTAACTTCATCTGATATTTCTGATAAATCAAACTCTAATAATTGATCATTTGTATTTACTGTACTTGGACAATCAAAAATACCCAAACTTTTCCCTCTCAAAAATCCTGTTAAAATTTCAGCTAGTTCATTACTATTTTTCTTTGTTGATAAAATCCTTTGAAAATCAGTTAAAGTAGGCATTTTCTTCTTTATTCTATTTAATGTAATTTTTCCATTTAGTTCTCCCTTATCTTTTTCATATAGACTGTCTTTGTCTTGTGTTATTCCTTTTTCTTTATAGGTTTCAATAACAGCTGATTCAATATCTACTAATTCTTTTGCATTTAAGGTTCTTCCCATATAATTATTCATAATTCCAGCAAGTAAAGCTCTTATTTCTGCTACTTTTCCTAATATATCTACCTTTTCTATTCCATTATCATTTTCATCTAATTCTATATCAAATAAATTGATTCCAGATGCTACTCCTTGTCTTATCTTTATAATCCTTCCAGATAAACTATCTGTTCTTTTTTTATACTCACCTTCATTATCCAATATGGCAAGTTGCCTGTTTAGAATAGCAACACTTCTTGAACCTATAATATCCATGGTAACAGATTTTCCTGCACCAGACTCTCCTAATATACAAAGATGAGGATTTGCCAAATCTTTTGAAAATGTATCTAAATAAACTGGTAATCCTGTAAAATAATTTCTTCCAATGATTATTCCTTCAGGAGAAGATTCAGCATTAGAGTTAGATATTGGAAACATAGTAGCTAAACCATCTGCTGTAACATTTCTTTCATAATCTAGAATGTTTGAACTATTTAATGGTAAATTTGCTCTCAATCCCTCAAGTTGTCTAAAATTTAATGTTCTTACTTTTGCAGACATTTTAGCAAACTCATTTTTTAAAAGATTGGTTTTATTATTTAGTTCATCAGTATTTTTAGCATTTATTCTAAATAAAATGGTAATAAAAAACAGCTTGTCCTCACTCATTTGGATTTGCTGTCTAATACCTTCATAATCATAAAGCATTCTTTGTAATGGATGAACTATATTTATATTTCCTCTTGCTTGATATGTTTGAAGCTCTGATTCTAATACGGTTACCTTTTTGGTTAGCTGTCTTATAACTGAATCATCTGATACTGTTTCTACTTGGATACTTAAATTGATATCTCCTAGCTTACTAAAAATCCCATCTAACCATCCAAGCCAAGTTTTTGAAGGATATATTGCAAGTACAAATGTCCTAGAATATCTTTCATCTCCTAATATGATTTTATCCATCTTTTCCTGCACACAGTCAGGAACTAATATATCAAGAAGTTCTGGAACATTATCAAATATGTCTTTTTCCTTTTTGTTTTTTGACTTTATTTTATGTTTTTTATTTTTAGTCTTTAACGATATCTTCTTTTCCTTTTTCACCCTTTTTAACATAAAAATCCATTCCTCCCTTCTTTATAATGCTTTCTATATTTTCTTCTGAATTTTTATTAAACTCTCTATTTAATAATTCAATGATTCCTGCATCTGTTAGCATCTTACTTGTTATTTTAATATTTGCTAACTCTTCCTTTAAAGTATTAAAATAGTATTCTTTTAAGTTATAAACTGCCTCTTTTCTTGGTTCATATGAACTTATAATTAAGTAATTTTTCCTAACAAATAAATCATCCTCTAGCATAATATCTTCTAAATATTCAATTAAAGCTTCACCATACTCTATCATCTTTTGGTTATTTTGCTTTTTCATGTTATTTCTAATTTCTTCAATCTTTTTATTTGTATCTACTCTTACAATGGTACTAAAAAATTGCACATTATAAGATAATGTTTTACAAATTTTAACCAAAGCACTATCAATAACAGCTTGTTCTTTATCATTAAGAAGTCTATATTCTATGCTTCCAAGCTCTATTATGATTAGATTGTTTCCATCTGCTGTAATTACATCATCTTTTATTAGAGAAATTCCCCATATGTTTTTTATATTTTTCCTTTGCTTTTTCTTTGTTTTTTTAGTATCTTGCTTAAAGTTATATAATCTATTATTTTTTCTTACAAAAATTGCTGTAAATGCTATTACAACTATACTTAAAATTATAAAAAAAATTGTAATTCCCATGTTTTTTACCTTTCCAATACATAAATTTTTTTCTTAAAAATATATTTACAAACATATATAAAATATCTATCTGCATATGCTCCTTCTATCTTTGCAAAAGCAAATGTTAAACATATACTTGTAACTAATAAAACAAAGGTTATTTTAACCGATATGTTAATATTTGGCACAAAAAATAGCCCCATTGAACATATTGCAAGAATTAGATATATTGCTTGTCTTAAAGATATATAACCTCCGAATATTTTTTCTTCATGTTCATAGTTATATGGTACTTGATAAACTTGCATTTTTACCATCCTTTCTTTTTAAGCACTTGCTCCTCCTCCAATCATTCCACCAGATCCATTTGTTGCGATAGAAAGAACAATTCCACTTATAATTAAAGCTAATCCTAGTAGCATAAATCCACCTGCAACCCAAGCCAAAGCTCCTATACTTTCAGTTCTTTTATTTGGATTACCTGAATTTGCTATCATCTTTAGTGAAATAATAACTATACTTACAAACATCAAGATAGTTCCGATTGGCATAGCTAATTTTACAACTGCTTGTTTAACATTTTCTGTTGCTGTTTCAATTTCAGCAGTATTGATTGTCGCTGCATAAACTCTATCATTTAAAATATTTAAGAAAAATGGTGTTGCTAAAATCGACCATTTTATTTTGTTATATTTTTGTGAAATTTTTTTTAATTTTTTACTCATGTTTCCCTCCTATTAAAAAAAATTAATTATAAAAGGAATTGCTAATATAAATACTTCTAAAATTAAAGTTAATATAAAATTTCTTAATCCCATTTTTGTAGCTTTTTCAGACTTTATTTTTGCTCCCACAAACCACACAATTAAACTTACTATAATTAGTATTGCAAGAACAATTACTAAAAAGAAAAATCCTTTTTCTAGTAAACCATTCATCATAACATTTAAATTTTCTGAATTGCTATTTAAGTTATAAGGTTCTATCAATTAAAAACCTCCTTTTTAAGCCAAATTAAAAAGCATAGATTAAATTCTATACTTTTCTTTCTAAATCTTTGATAACACTTGCATTATAGTAATCAAAGAAATTTTTTATTTCTTTTGCTGTACCTTTATTTTCTTGTTCTATTTTTTTGCAGTTATCATATATATTAATTAGCCTCTCTCTATTAAGTTTTGAAAATAAAATCTGTTTATTTTCAATTACTAATTCTTTTAAACAATATATAATTATCTTTAGTTTTTCGATATTTTCTTTTGTAAATATTGAAACAATATCTTTTGTATAATTTAGTTCCAGCCTCTCTAAAATTATGCAAAATGTATTATATTGTTCTTCAGATGAAAATTCTTTTTTCAAATTTTCGTCATTATTATTTATTATATAATTAAATAATCCATCTATCTTATATTTTATATTATTATCTTTAGCTTTTTTGCTTATAGGGTATTGTTCATTTAGAATATAGGGGTATTGTTTATTCTGCTCATAGGTACAAGCTATATATGTGTTATAACTAATATCTGTAATATAGATTCTTCTTTGGATTATTTGTTTTTTTTCATTTCTTATTAAAACTACTTTTATAAAATTTAAACTTTCTAAATGACTTATCCATCTTGATATTGTACCTGGTATAACTCCATATAGGTCTGCAAAATATCTGTTACTTGCAAAGCAATATCCTTCTTTTGTTAGTAAACTTGTAATCTCCCCATATAGTAATCTTTCTGGGAATTTTAATTCTTTACAATATCTCACATTTGATGGAATGATTGCATAATATCCTGGCTTATTTTCTTCGTTCACATATATTAAGTCACCTCCTGTTCCAATAAAAAAGCATAGGATATTTCTATACTTTTTAAATATTTTTTATATATGAAAATAAATAGGGTTTGTATGCTCTACAATCCCTATTTATCTATCTTTTCTCTACATTTTTATATTATCTTTTTTCATATATTATAAGTCCTAAACCAAAAATCATACATACAATTAAAACAGTGTCTAATGATATTGGTCCGAAAAAGTAAAGTCCCCATGTAATTATCAGAATAACCGAAGTAATAAATTTTCCCATTTCTCTCTCCTTGATATTTCACATGTTCAATTTACGGGTTACGTTGTTAAAATTACTTTTCTTTAAATGATGCAACAACTATTATCTGTCCTACAATCCAAATCATGCCTATAATAAATAATGTATCCATTTCTATTTTTCCTAGAAAATATGAAACCAATGCTATTATTATAAGAACAACTGCTATATAATTTACTGTTTTTAAGTTTTTCATTTCTATCTCCTTGATGTTGCATAGCTTGAATTTACAGGTTACCTTATTTAAATTGTTTTTGTTAAAGCAGACATATAAAAATGTTTTTCTTTAGTCATCTTCCT
Source organism: uncultured Clostridium sp. (assembly GCA_930990555.1). Lineage (GTDB taxonomy): Bacteria > Bacillota > Clostridia > TANB77 > CAG-508 > Merdicola. The sequence continues at coordinate 25,321 of CAKNPW010000028.1, forward strand.
CCGTATATCGAAGTTCTAATTGATGGCTCAAGGCAAGAATTAAATCGGTACATGAAAACCATGATGATAGACCAATAAGCCCCAAACCTTCTGCACCAATCTCACCTTGAATCTCGTAAAGTTGTATCCTTTCCCCCTTGTAATAGACTTCTGGTTTAATTTCTTTATTGTTTATCTTTGACACGATTTCAGCCAATTCTTCATCCGTGTCTACCAACCGTTCATCAACCTTAACTTCGACCGTATAATCATTTGCATTAATGTTAACAACATATTTTGCCATCTTTTCTTCCTCCTTGACATTTGTCCATCTAATTTGTTTTCTTGTTGCTTTATATAAACTGCCCTTTATTAGAACAGGAATAAAAAAATAATTTAGTATAGTATACCATAATGTTTGCTATTTGTAAATTTGTTCAATCTTTTTTGACTTATAGTCAAAGTATTAGTTTTTTTGTTTCATTTTTATAAAATTTCATATAGGTCAAATTAGGTGACCTATATCAAAAAATACATTTTTTTATATAAAATCGTTTGCTATTATAAAAAAAATAAATATCATCATTTTACTGATAATACTTATTTTAGTAATATTGTTTATTTTTAGACAAGTATTTTTTGGTTGCACTAAAA
>CAKNPW010000029.1 GCA_930990555.1 uncultured Clostridium sp.
AACTTCTTTTATTTCATCATCCGAAGGATCTACCATATGTATCCATGTTCCTCTTGTATATGTATCTACACTTTCTAGTTTATTTGTTTCCAAGTTTGTATTATATAGTTTTATCATATTATAAACCCCTCCTACTCTTTTTGTTTGCCTTGTGAATTCAAAAAGGGATTTTAGGATCGTCCCCCAAATCCCTCATTGTTAAATATAGGAGCTTTAATACTAAAGCTCCTATTAAACTCCTATTATTAAGTTTACATATTTTTTATTTCTTTGTCAAGTTCTTATTATAAAACTTTCTTCTTTATTAGTATAATTCCAGCAATTAATATACCTAAGCTTACAATTGCTACTACTATTAATGTTAATTGTCTATTTGCACCAAATGGTACAACAAATGTTAAGATTTCTGCCATACCTGTATCAAGCTCTATATTGGTTTTTGATATTGGGCGGGCATTACCTGGAATTTCTGCAACTTCAACTTCTGTATTATCAGTAGTTTCTATATAATATGGTCTTCTACCATTATCAATAGTCATTGTCATGATTTCAGCAATATTTGTTATATCGTCATCCAAATTTGTTGTATCTTCTGATCTTGCAATAACTCTTGTAAATGTCAAAATATCTTTTAATTCTATATAGTCATTTGTTTTTAATCGTTCTCTTGCACCATTTAAGTCAGTTACTAATATTTCATCCACTTGGTCTTTTGCTTCATCAAAAGCACCTGATTCTAGCAATCTATTTTCATATGAATCATCAAGTCTGATATTATCTACTTTACTAGAAAGAACTTGCCATAAATTATTATTTCCTTCAATTCCCCTAGAAGATTCGACTCCATTTAGTTTAGTTGTTATGCTTCCATATGTTTTTGTTAATTCCTCATCATATTGTATTGTATTTGGTACATATTCAATTATAGATTTAGTTAATATTGTGTTTTCAGTTCCTCTATCTGAAACTACACCTGTATAATAATATGATTCTTCATTATAGTCTATTTCACTCTCATTTGTTATTTTTAAATTATATCTTACATTTAATGTAGAACCATATAGTAAATTTTCGTCTACGGTACCTTGAACAAATCCTTGTAATATACGGTTTATAGTTTTATCGTAGTTATTTTTTACCCATGATAAATTTGATGTTTTTTGATTTGAATCAAATATTGTTGTACCATCTGTAGCTGTTAATTTAACATGTGCTACATTTTTCTCTAATACAATTTTTGTTCTTGGTCTTTCTATTATTCCAAAGTCTACATTTTGTACATTATATGATGAAGCATTCTCATTTCCTAAGTATTCAACTTCCATTGCCATATTAGCTGTATTTGCAACCATATACGTCTTATCCGCTAAATCTGGTAATAAACTTTGATTATTTGTTGGTGATGCATTTAACACTGTTGCATTATCGTACTGGAACTCTTTACTATATGAATTTACTTCTTGTCTTCTTGCCCAGTCGTCTGCAGCATCATTTATTCTTGTGTCTATATTGTTATTGTACCAATATAAATTTGAATAGTTACCTTCTTTATATATTGTAGATTTATAATCTTGACCTGTGTACATCTGATTGTTTATTTGACTTGTTGTTAATGTTGTACCATCTCCATATGTAAATTTAATATAGTAATCACCTGGAATATATCCACTTAATGTATAATTTCCATCATTAGTGCGTTGTGATATTTTCTGAAGATTATTTACATCTTCATTTAATTTATATACACCATTTCCATCTTTTTCTATACAGAATAATTCTACCAGTACACCATTTACTTTGTTTTCACCATCTGAATATACACCATTACCAATTCTTTCATTATTATCTAATCTATCTTGCTCTGGTGTATCTTCAAATACTGTTCCTGATATTGTTCTTTCTGTATCATCTCTAATTAATTTTACACCTGGTGCAGAATCTGCATCATCTTCAAATACAGCTCTACTCCTATTTGTTTTTTCTTTTTCGCTTAAGTTTTGATATGCATTTGTTTTTGATTGTGTTACAAAGTCTTTAACATTAGCAGATGTTGGATTCATATTATCTGGAGTTGAATCACGGTCTATTAAACCTGCATTTTCACCTGCATTTGATAATACTCTTCCTTCTGTATCTCTTCTTGCTTCTGTATATGTGTTCCTATAACCTGCGATTTCTGCAAAGTTTTCCTCTGTAGTTTCACCTTTTTCTAATACGTCTCTTCTTAAAGTATCATCTGAAACTTTATATTGCATATAAATCCACTTTTTATCTGTTATGCCAGTATTTGCTAAATCTGTTGTATGAATTTTATTATACGTTTTTCCATTACCTGATACACTTCCCGAAGAACTCCAATTAATAACTCTTTCATTTTCATCGTAAGAATTTACTAATTGATATGATGTATCAGCATAATCATTTAAATCTAGTATATATCCTGTAATTTTTCCTACAGATTGATTCCTGATTTGTATTTTATATGTTACATATACTTGTAATTTGTCTGGATTAGAAGCAGAGCTTTCATCTTTCTTATACTCTAAATCTGTACGTCTTAATGTTCTCTCGTGATCTTTTATATCTGTACCCCTTATATTTACATTTAGGTCTTGATTTCCTCCTGGATAATTATATGTTTGCGTCTTTCCATTTATTGATACATCTACTTTTACCAAATCTTTTCTTAGGTTCATATCAAATATGTCTCTTTCCATAATGCCCAAATTAATATTTTCCAATTCAGTATATGTATTGTATTTACTATAAGTTTTAATACCATTTGTTCCGTCTGGGCCAGTATATGCGTATATAGTAAAATCTCCACTCGAGTAGTTATTATTCCATTTAGGAACTGTGTGTCCTGAGTTTACTGGGGTAAATCTATTATTAAAGTTTCGTCTTGTACTAATACCTTCTGTTGCATATGATCTTGCTTCTATCGCTGCTGATGACTCATTATAGGTTGTTGACTCATATGCTTGGCCATTATAAGCAAATCTAACATAATAACTATATGCACTTGCCATTTGATTAAACTCGTAATGTCCATTTGAATCTGTATATCTTGTGCCTACTTCTTGGTTGTTATCTGCTCTATATAATTTTACTTCTATTCCCGATAGCAGTGTATCTCCACTATCATAATATCCATTAGGTGGTCCATTGTCTTTACCTGTTTTTTTATCAAGGAATACTTTTCCCTTCAGATCTATATAACTGTCGTTATATACATACATCGTACAGTCACCACCTAAGTATACATTCATATTAGTTAAATCGTAGAATGTAATACCATTTATAGTAGCATATCCTGTTATTGCATAACCAACTGGTACATATACTTCTTTTATTGTATAAGAGCCAACTAATACATCTGGAAAGTTTACATATCCATTAGCATCTGTAGTTCCCGAATATTGGCACACACCACCACTCCATAATTCATATTTTGCACCTGCTACGGGAAGAGTTGGAACATTTCTATCCCTTTTATATATATGTAATTGCACTAATCCTAGTGCTCCTGGTAATGCAACATGATCTTTTGAAGTCTCTTCTTCTGAGCCTTCGGCATAACGTTCTAATATCTGACAATCAGATGCTTTAGTACATCCATGACCACCATGAGTACCAGATACAGAATAACAATGGAATTCATATTTAAATTGCCCTTCTATTCTTACAACTCCCTCCACATCTACTCTAACTTTTTTTATTTTTCTAACTCCTGTCGATTTATCAACATATATATAAAAATCTTCTCTATCCCTTATTCTTTCAACTCTATATTTTCCATTTTTAGTAGAAGAATTGTTTTCAAGTTCAACTTTTCCCTGATCTGTCTTTATGGTAACTTTAGATATTCTTCCTGTAAAATGTACTCTATATGGACCTATTTTATATTTATCCCCTTCTATTGTCCACTTAACATTATCTTCATCTGTTCTAGATACAATGCTTGCATCTTCTCCAGTTCTTCCTGTCTCTCTTATTAACGTTCCTTTTACAATTTTATAATAGTGATTTCCAGTACCACATAATGATTTAATTCCTTGTTGTGTACAATTATATGGTCCATTTTGACCATCTTGGTTTAAGTCAGTATATTGTACATTAAATCCACTTTGCCCAACATAATAGGCATAAGTTTTGTCTGTTCCAAAGAATAGGTAGTAAGCAAGTAACAACAACATACATATTAATATTCTTTTTAGTACTTTCATTTTCCTACCTCCTTTCTTTATTTATATTTTTTAATTATTACTAATCCTGTTCCAATTATTATTAATAATAAAATTATTCCAAATATATTTAATACAATTCTACCTGTACTTGTTCCTATAATTAATTGTGCATTAGCTGTATTATTTTGTATATTACTATCTTGTGTATTATTAGAATCTGTTGCATCTACTTTAACAATATTGTTTATTATTCCTAAGTTATCATTTGTTAATTTTATTGTTGCTAATAATTTAATATCTCTAGTTTGTCCTACTTCTAATTCACTTAAATTTGTATAATGTATTTTTCCATTTTCCTTATACCAGCCAGTACTTGTTTCTGTATCTAATTTTAGATCTTCTGGCAATTCGTCTACTAATTCTGAAATATATGCTTTAGATTCCCCTAAATTAGATAATTTTATGTTATATTCTATAGTTACTTCTGTTCCAACTAAATTTTTAGCTGCAACTTCTAGTTTTCCTATTTTCGTACCTTCTTCATATGTGTAATTTTGTTCTTTACCTTTCGGATTTACAGTTTTTATTCTACTTAATGTTTTTTCTATTGATATATCAAAATTCTCTAGCTTAATTAGCCCCATATTTATAGAATTAATATTACTTGATGTTATTTCAATTACATCTGTCATACCAACATTTTCTACTGCTCCATCCATAGTTGCTGTTCCTGCAATTACCTTAGAACTTAAGGCATCTACAACTCCCTCTTGTTTATAGTTAGTTATTTTATATATATTTTTATCATATTTAAATATTACTATATATCTACCTGTTGGTAATCCTCTTAATGTATAACCTGTTGCTGTAGATGTTGCTTTAATAGGTTCTCCCGTAGAATCTTTTACAATCTCTGAAGTAGTAGCATCTACTACAATTATTTCGCATCCATCTAGAATAGTTTCTGTCGAATCCATAGCTCCATTTTCATTTGCGTCTACCCATACAGCTCCATTTATACTATAAGTGTTTGTTGGATTATTTGGATCTTCTGGATTTGTTGTTCCATTATCTTCTGCTTTAGCAAAATGGTTTACTTCATTTGATGTTTCGGATTTTATAGAGTCACCATAAACTCTAGCTATATTTGTTAATGTTGTATCTTGTTCTACTTCATCAACTGTTGCTGTAATAGTAATATTTATTACTGCACTAGGTGGTAGCATTGTCGGAATTTTTAATTCATTTTTATCCTCATCATAATTTGGATAAGCTATCTCGATATCTGACACATCTGAACCTTCACCAGTTTCTAATGTTTTTGATAGGTCATATTCTTCATCTACTTCTGTAAAATCATCCCCTTCTACACCTTCCATATTTATATATTTGTTGTATCGTAGCGTATCTGCTACAACTTCTTTAGGAAAAGTATCTACTATATATATTTGAGAATAAATTTTATCACTTTTATTAGTAACCTTTATATTATATGTAAGTTGATCTCCTTCTTTTACTTCTTGGTTTGCTGTTGGCGAACTTTTCTCTATTGTTACTTCTGCTAATTCAATACGATTCTTTAACATATTTGATTTATATGTTTCATCTCCTATAAATGTATTTGCAAACATATCTATAGAAGATTTATCACCATTTGCTTCTAAAACATCTGCAGTGAAATCGAATTTTGCACTTTCGCCACTTTTTAATGTCTTCATTTTAAATGTTAATAGATTATTTTCATTAATTTCTATACTTGCATTTGTATCGTCTTCTGTTCCAATACCATTATCTACTATCTGAAGATTTTCTGCTTTAAACTCATTTGGAATTTGTATAGTTGTAGTTAAATCTGTTAAATCTTCATTTGTAAGATTATCCATTATAAAGGTATATGTAAAAGAATTACGTTCAACTACATATGTTCTTTTTACAAAATATAATTCTGTTTTTATTTTAGCCTTCTTTATTATATTGGTTAATTTTTCTGTACTTTGTTCTACATCATTTATTTTTAACACAAAATTTGTTTCTACTGTTTTTGTTGTTTCCCCTTGTGCTAAATTTGTTACCCTTAAAGCATATTCTATAGTTTGTGTCTCATTAACATCTAATTTGTCTACAACAAGTTCTACCATCTTATGGTCTGGTCTTTCTGTATATACACCAATATATTCACCTACTGTATTATCTCCTTCTGGGTCTGCATATACATTTTCATTTTCTTCAAGATATACTAACCCCTCAGGTACTGGCATTTCTATTGAAATATTTTCTACAGGACTAGAGCTATTATTTGTAATATCTACCTTAAAGTTAATAACTTCTTGTTCGTGTACTTCCATATTATCTTCTAAAATTGTATCTCCAACTTTTGGAGTTATTTGCATATTTATAGAATTCTCTGCTTTTACATTAGTTGTATTTGTTACGACATTATTTATTATACTAGGTGTTTGGAATCCTATTGTCTGTGTATTCTCTAATTCTTGCCCGTTAATATCATACTTAACTATATATGTTGCATAAGTTTTTAAATTTGGTTGTAGATTACTTGGAATAACAATGTTATATGTAAAATCGAACTTACTTCCTACATTCATATTAGTAGCTAGTACAATTTTAAATGACTTTATATTTTCGAAGTTAGTTACTGTCTCACTCCAAGATGCACTATCTTCTGCTGGTTCACTTTCTTCTGAGTAATATATTTTTCCTTCTATTCCATTTGCCTCTAAGTTGTTTAATAATTTTGTAGAAAAATTACTTCCTAGCTCTTCACCTTTTATATTTTTATTATTCTCAACTGGTATTCTTCCTAAAATTCTTACATTGCTTATATCACTTTGATAATTGTTCACCAATGTTGTACTAAGCTTAGCTGTTTTTTCGCTTGCCCCTAGATCTAATTGCCCTATAATAGGGGTTTCATCTAAAGTTCTTTTTGTTTCTGTGCCTTTATAACCACTTATTTCGCTTATTGTAATCATTCCTGCTTTAGCAATAATATTAAATGGTACTTCTATACTTTCTTTACCCTGCATGCCATATTCCGTAGCCTTTGCTAATTCATTAGAATAATTTAACTTTATACTACTTGTTTTGCTTGGTACAGTATCTTTTAATCTTATTACTGCTGGAATTATTATTTTAGTTCCCTCTTGTATTCCTAATTTATAATTTGTCTCTTCGCCTGTTAATTTTATTGCTAATACTCTACCATTTTCTTCTAAACGAGCATATTCAAATTTTAATTCTTCGTTATATACTAAAGAAATTTCTCCAGCATTTATGCTTTCTATTTCTTCTGGTAATGTAATTCTTATTTCTGGGTTTTTAAATAAATCATATGCATTACTATTAGTTACTAAATTTAATGTTAAATTAACATTATTATCTACAAAAGGCATTAACTCTGTATTGTCCAATTGTAAATCTACTCTTGTATATGTCTCATTTAAATTTAAAAATCCTTCATATTGTTTAGCTATATTAATTTTTTCATGTAGCGCATTAAATTCTTTAGCTTGGTTTATATTGTAATTTAATTTTGCATCTATTACTTTATAATTTCTTAATTCTAATACACCTTCAATTTGAGGTTTACTTATTTCTATTCTTATATTTGTTTGAGCATTTTGATATGCTACTTCTAATTCTCCATTATTATTTTTTTGTGTATCTTTATTTATAGTTGCAATTATATTATTACTACTATCATATACATTTATATATCCATCATTTCCTAAAATCTTTTTAAATACTTCTTCATTTATTGCAAGTGATTTATAATAAATTTTATTTGTTGCAAAATCATTCTCACCTGCTCTAAAAGTAGTATTTAAAGTATTTACATTAATTGTTTCATATGCATCTTTATTGTTTATGTTTAATTTGTAATTTAAATTATATCCAGTTTCATTGTAACTATCGTAAAGGAAACCTTTATTTATAGTGTCTGTAGTATATATTTCTGCTGTAACATTATCTCCTAATTGTTCTTTAATTTGATAATTATTAGTAAATTCTTTTGAAATTACATTTTCGTTTGAATATAATTTTATATCTGCTTTAACATATGTAGCAAAGCTTTGGTTTAAAGCATCTGCAATATTTTGTGCATAAATATATGTAACTATATATTCGTCAGTTGCATCGTAAAAAGCGATTTCTCCATTTTCAGATACGTTATTATTTACACTAACTTCTATGCTTCCTGTATTAACATCATATTTATAATTATCATTTGTAAAATTAATTCCATATTCGTCCCCATTTGTAGCTTTTGTACTATTTGCTGTAATTCTTACTTCTGTTGGGAAAGTATTGTTTAATTTTGGAGCATTTATATATAATTTTGTTTGCTCTATAGGACTTTTTCTTTCTTGTTCTTTAAAAGATATTTTTTCTTGTACTAATGTTTTATCCCCATATTGTATAAAATTAGTAATATTTGAACTCAAATTAAAGTCTGAATTTAAATTCCATTTAACTTTTATATTTAGTTCTTTCTTTATTTCACTTTCTTTTCCATTATCAGATACATAAGTTCCTGAAAATACGATTTTAGTTTCTTTATCCAAGTAAGATAAATTCATTACATCTTTCTTTTCCATTACGATTGGAACTTCGATATTTTTTGTAGAATTTATATCTTTTAACTCTATAGTGTTATTCTCTAATTTTTCAATTAATTCATTATTAGTAGATTGCATAACAAAATTAGGCTCTTCTACTAGTATTTTTCCTTTAGTTAAATAGCCTTTCTCTACATTTATTCCAAAATTAACTTTACTTGTATTTTCATCTGTTACTTCTATCTCATGTGTATTTTGATTGTTATTTACAAAATAACTGTCAAATGTAACATTCCTATTATTAGTATTTTTATTTTGTTTTTCTAAATCTGTTGTAGCAGCAAGAATATTAGATGGTATTAAACAAAGTTCACCAATAATTATTACTAGTACAAGTAACATCGAAATAATTTTGTTTTGTGCGTTAGTAATAATATCTCTATCCATTATCTACAACCTCCTTTTTTTATTGTTAATTTTATATTTTAGACATCAAAAGGAATCCAGCTACATTATTATATTGTTGGACTTCCTTCCTAATATATTATTCAGTTATCTTCCTTAATTTTTTATATTGTTGTACATCAAATGTACTTTCAATATGCCCTTTAATTGTTCCGTTCATTTTTTCTTTTATATCTTGCCTTTCCTATTTTTTTTATTATATTTTGCAAAATTAAAAAAGTAAATAGAGCATAGTCCCACTTTACTGAAACTATGCTCTATCCTTTTACGGAAGCTATTTTTACCGTTTTATATTATTTTTTCATTACATTTGCTTATGGCAAGTATTTTGCTGGATCAACTCTTTGTGAACCATTTACCCTAACTTCAAAATGTAAATGCGCTCCACCCTTAGGGTTACTTGGTGTTGGCCTTGGACTTACATTCCCAGTATTACCTACTGTCATTATTTGTTGCCCTTGTGATACCTTTTGACCTTCTTTTACTAATCTACTTCCTGGTTTTCCATGTGCATATAATGTGATATTACCATCATCATGTAGTATTGCTATGTATTCACCATAACTCCTATATTTTCCTATTAAATTTCCATTTAAATCATAATTTGGAATTGTTCCTGTTAATGTTTCTGAAATAACTACGGTTCCACTCTTCGCTGCAACTACTGGCTTTCCATAGTTACCTCCAAAATCTGCTCCTCCATGTCCAGAATACCCATAAAAACCACATGTTATATTTGCTTTACTTAAGCCTGGAATTGGACATATATATCCCTTTGCACTTGTTCCGCTTGAACCACCACTACTTCCGCCAGATGAATTACCTCCACTATTACTTGAATTGTTATTACCATTATTATTATTATTTTTTTTATTAGCATTTGCTATTTCTTCAAGTCTTTTATCTATAGCTGCTTTATCTTTTTCAAATTGTGCTAAGTCTGCTTGTAGATCTTTAGCTTCTCCTTCTAAATCGTCTATGTATTTTTCTTTTTCTTGTTTTGTAGCATTTAATTCTTGCGTTTTTACTTCTTTTTCGCTCTTTAATGTTTCTGTCTCTGCTTTATCATTTTCTAAAGATTTCTTTGTTTCTTCTATTTGCTTTTGCTCATTTTGTATTTGTTCTAATAAATCTAAATCATACGAAGCCAATTCTGAAATCAAATAATAATTAGAAATAAACTCTGTTAAACTACTAGAAGAAAGTAATAAATCTAAGTATGATACACTTCCATTCTCATAAATTGTTACTAGCCTTTGATCTAGTAATTCTGAATTCTTATCATATGTTTTTTGTTGCTCTTCTAATTTTTTTTCGTTTTCAGTTATATTTGTATTTAATGTGTCTAGTTGGTCATTTAATGAATCTATAGAACCTTGGTATTCATCTATTTTTGTTTGAATGTTGTCTACTTGCTTTTCTGTATCTGTTTTTGTTGTATTTACATCATTTAATTGTTCTTTTGTTTTATCTATTTTGTCTTGTAATTCTTGTGAATCCTGTGATGAAACTCCTAAAGATATATTGTTTATAAACATTATTACTAATATTATAATAGCCAATACCTTTTTTAGCATTTGTCTCATATCTAATTTCACCTCATATAAGTATTATATTGCTTTATTTTGTCCTTTCTTTTAATATTGCAACTAATAACTCATTTTCTTGTATCTTAAAAGTTTTTCCTTTGAATGTGTATTCCTCACCTGTTTTATATACTAAATATCCTGTATTCATTAATTTTTGAGCTATTAAACTTAAAAAAGTTATAGAATCTTCTTCTGATAGATTTAATTTCATTCTAACTTCATAAAATGAAAATTTTATAATTTCTCTATTCTGTGCTAGCTTTGCATTCAAATAATTATCTACAAATTCTAACGTCATATAAATACTCCTTTTATTTTTTTGTATAATATCACACTTTTTAGATATTGTAAATCCTAATTAATTCTCTATTCCTTATTTTTCTATTAGACATATTTTGAATAGTTGGAATATACTTTAAAAATACTTCCCATTTTTTTATCATAAACATCCTAATTTTCGTTTATATTTTTCAGAAAAAAAATAGAGCAGTATAAATGCTTATTTAGATTTATCTGCTCTTTTATGGTGCACCACCGGGGGGTCGAACCCCGGACCTTCTGATTAAGAGTCAGCTGCTCTACCAACTGAGCTAGTGGTGCATATATTTAATTAAGTACTTACTTAGTATAATACCGAATTTTAGGTTTTGTCAATACCCAAAATAAGAAAAGTTGCTTCTCCACATATACAGATTGCTTCACAATCGCACAGTCATAGGTAACTTAACCTTGTTGCTCCAGAAAATCTGACGATTTTTCTGGAACAATAAAAAAGATATGAAATACACTTATTTTTGCATATCATATCTTTTAGCTTATAAATTTAAGAATTACCTGCTGGTACAGTTTCTGGTGTTGTTGGTTCTATTGGAGTTGTAGGCTCTGTTGGAGTTTCTGGTTGTGTTGGCGTCTCTGGCTGTGTTGATATCTCTGGCTGTACTGGTGTCTCTGGATTTGCAGGTTGCTCTGGTGTGGTTGCTGAAGGAGTTTGTGTTGCAGTTCCTTTAGTACCTTTCTTTATTATTGTTGACATTTGATTATATTTATCTTTTGAAAGTAATGTTCTAGACACTACCTTTCCATTTAAATAAACAACTTTATATGCTTCACTATATGTTCCATTATGTCCTTTTTGTACAACTTTTTCTTTTCCTTGTTCTAATGTAGGATCATCCTCATATGTTGTTTGCATTGGAATGCTTCCAGTAATTTTAGTTTCTATTTTTACATCATACTCGGTTTCTTCCTTCATTCCAAATATTTGAATCTTAGCTATTCCACCGCTTACAGTACTTTTTATTCTTATAGGATATTTTCTGGTGTTTTTAAATTTAAAATCTATTGACCCATAAACGACTGTTGCATCTCTACCAGCTTTTACATAAGATGGTACAAATTGGTGATTACTTCTACTTACTATATCTAAATTAGCAAAAATAACAGCATTATATAATGTGGAAGTTATCTGGCATATTCCTCCACCTATATCGTTAACAACTTTTCCTCCTGCGTATGCTGGTGCCTCTTTATATCCTGCTGCTACTGTTCTTTTTCCTACAACTTTGTTATATGAAAATGTCTCACCTGGCATAACAACTGTATTATTAATTTTATTAGATGCTAATTTTAAATTAGTAGTTCTTGCTGTTGCACCTGCATTATATGTAGTAGAAAATTCTCCTAATAAATCTGGAAAACCTTCTGATCCGATTTTATCTGTAGTTATTGCAGGGTGTGTAATTTTTAATGGAATTACATATTCTTCTTTATCTTCTTCTAATAATTTTTTAGCTTCTTCCATAGAAACTGCAAAGTCTATTCCATCAACATGTGGATATAATGTAAATGGATTTTGTGTATAGTATGCATCTTTAGGTTCAGTATGAATTTCTGAATATATTTTATCTAAATCTATTGGGTTTGGCTCTTTATTTTTTGTTGATAACTGTATTTCTTTTTCTGTGTTTTCCACATTTTTTATTTCGTTTTCCACTTCTTGTTTTAATATTTCTGGATCTGCTTCTAAACCTGCTTTACCCTTACTAATAATTAATTCTGCATTTTCTTCGTCTATATCGTAACTACTTTCTACAACTCCTCCAGGGATTTGACCATTAAGAGTATCTATTTGTTTCTGCAATTCTTCACTATTATATTCATATGGAATTTCTACATTATTTTTAGTAAAATATGTTTTTATAATATTAAAATTATTCACAAATATATTACTATCTCTTCCTATATTATATGCTTTATCTATTGCTTCATCTAATTTATAATTTAGTTGTAATTGTTCAAAACTTATTGCTCCTTTATATTCTTCTCCCTCTTCTGTTTGAGTATTTAATTTTACAATCAAATCTTCTGTTTTTTTGGCATTAGTTTTTTCCTCTAGCATAGTTTTTATTTCGTCTTTAGTTTTTCCAGCTACTTCAACTCCATTTATAGTAATGCCATTTAATATTTTATTATTACTCTTATTAATTAATGCAAATATTGTACTAATTAATGCAAGTACTATTAATACAACAACTACCACACTGATAGTAACAACTTTTTTCTTACTGTTTTTTTCCTTTGAAGTATTCATCGGATTTCTAACATTATCCTTTTCTTTTTTTACTGTTTTCTCCTTTTCTTTAATCATAATATAATACTCCCCTTAGATCTCTTATATAATATATTAAAAGGTATATCATAATATTACTATATTTTCAATATTTTTTTGACAGTAGTAGACTTTTTTTGTATGGTTTTATATAATACTTATGAGGTAAAAGATATGTTAGATATGTTAGGAAATTTAATAAGAAGTATTAGAACAAAAAAGCATATGACTAAAACAAGTATTGCTAAACAAATAGAGGTAGACACAGGGTATTTAACACATATAGAAAATGGTGATAGAAAACCTACCGTTAAAGTATTGCAGGACATTTGTAATGCAATAGATGTTCCTTATCAAAAATTTTTTGCTGCATATAACAGAAAAATTCCGCGTGAAGCATTGGATTACGATATTTTCAAGTATACAGCAGAAGATAGAATTCTTTTAATAGATGATATAAATGATTTACATTTTATGAAATGTCCGCCTGGACTTAACTCTGTTTCTTTTGGCATACGTCTTAATGATGACTCTATGAATAAAATATATGATAAATATTCTTATGTATTTGTAGATTTTGGAGCAGCATTAAAACCAATGGATATTGGTCTTTTTTACTACAATGGACAAATATTGGTAAGGCGATTATTTATTTATGGAAAAAATCATATTTCATTATTTCCAGATAACCCTGAATACCCTAAAATTCGTGTTAAGGAAAAAGACACTTTTTATATAATTGGTAAAATAATGCAATAATTTTATGTTTTTTTGTAAAAAACTATTGAATATTGTTAAAGTTAAATATATAATGTTAATAAATTTAATTAGCTTTTGTTATACAGTTTAATAAAAGTTATGTTTATAATCAAAAGATAAATGAGGAGAAATGCAATATGGAATTAATAAAGAATATTTTTTTTAATACAGATAAATTAATAGAAAATTCTGTTGTTAAAATTTCGTATACAGGAAAGTTTTTCCAAGATAATTCAAATACAGAACTATATATTCACTATGGTTTTGGTCTATTATGGGAAAATGTAAATGAAATGAAAATGGAAAAAACCGAATTAGGTTACCAAGCTTTAATTTATTTAAATGGTAAAGATTCATTAAATTTCTGTTTTAAAAATTCAAAAGGAGAATGGGATAATAACGAAGGTAAAAATTATGTTTTCGAAATAGCGCCATTACCAAAAGATTTAATTGTAGTTCAAGAATCAAGTTTAGTAGAGTCACGCAAAGAAGGTAAAATACAGCAAATATGGGAAAAAGTAAAATATTCTGTAATTGCTGCAATTAAATATCTACCAAAATTATTTTCTTTCAATACAAATTCAGAAACAGTAGAAGACGAAAATTCTTTAAAATAATTCAATCGGGATTTGAGGACGTTCCTCGTAGGGATTTGGGGACGTTCCTTAAAATCCCTATTTTGTTTTTCAAAAAGGGCTGGTAAATAACTTACCAACCCTTTTTATATGTTCCATCCACCATTTATAGAAATTACTTGTCCTGTCGTATAGTTATCTTCTAATAGCCATTCTATACATTTAGTTACTTCAACTGGATTACCTATTCTTTCTAATGGAATCTCTTCTTTTATAGCATTTATTTCTTTCTCTGAAAATTTATTATTCATTGATGTATCTATAATTCCTGGTGCTATAGCATTTACTCTTATATTTGAAGGCCCTAGTTCCTTAGCTAAACTTTTTGTTAGCCCTATTATTCCAGCTTTTGATGTAGAATAAGCCACTTCCATTGCAGCTCCAGTTAATCCCCATATTGATGAAATATTTATTATTAATCCATTTTTATTTGCTATCATATTTTTTACTACTTCTTGAGTCACAATAAAATTAGAATTCAAATTTATATTCATTATATTGTCCCATTCATCGTCTGTTATTTCTGTAAATAATTTATATTGTGATATCCCAGCATTATTAATCAAAACATCAATTCTTCCATACTTTTCTAATATCTGCTCGACCATCTCTCTTACTTCAACTCTATTGGAAACATCTGCTTTAATTATATCTATATTTATATTTTCTTTATTTAAATCTTCTTTTAATTTTTCAGCTTCACTTTTAGATTTGTTATAATTCGCAATTACAATATTTTTTTGTGCTAACTTTCTAGCAATATTATTCCCAATGCCTCTTGAAGCTCCAGTTACTAAAATTACTTTTTTCATCATATCACCTTTTTCTATTTTACTTTTTAAGTATAACGCATTTAACTATAAAAATCAAAAATTGACACACTTTTTGACACACTAATTTTTTTATAAAGGCAAAACAAAAAGCTAGGCAATCTTTAAAGAAAGTCTAGCTTTAAGTATATGGAGCCACTTGTCCGACTTGAACGGACGACCTACTGATTACAAGTCAGTTGCTCTACCAACTGAGCTAAAGTGGCATATTGTTTTTATGGTGACCCGTACGGGAATCGAACCCATGTCTCCGCCGTGAAAGGGCGATGTCTTAACCGCTTGACCAACGGGCCATAAATATAAATGAATACTAAAGATTAGTTTAGTATTCATTTGGTGAGCTATCCGCGACTCGAACGCGGGACAACTTGATTAAAAGTCAAGTGCTCTACCACCTGAGCTAATAGCCCATATGCACTGTATTCGCAGTGCTCTTATATATTACTATTTTTTTTTACGTTTGTCAACAGATTTTCAAATTTTTTTCAAAATTTTTTCACATTTTTATTTATTTAGCTCTTTTAATAGGTCTTCAACATCTATTCCATGTACCATACATGCTTCTTCAAGTGTTTCTTCTCTTGATGCAGGGCAACCTAAACAATGCATTCCCACACTTAATAATAATTCTGCTTTTTCAGGATTTGTGTCTAATAATTCTCCAATTTTTGTTGTTTTTTCTATTTGCATTTTTCGTCCTCCTTTTCACTCTAATGATATTATTTTACCATATTTTTTTATAAAAGTATAGACATTCATTGTAAATTATAGTAAAATTCCATTATGGTAGGTGATTTGTATAAATGTTTTAATCAATCTATTTTTTATTTCATTTATTATTAACTTTTTTATTTCATTTTATTCAATATATTCAATTATAAGTTTTATAACTTCTCAAGATATTCAAGGTGTTAAATTAAACAAAAAACTCAATTTAAAATAACGGAGGTTCTATGTCTAAAAGACGTATATTATTCTTTTTTATTTGCTCATTTTTTCTAACCATTTTTAATTTAGTTATATTCTATCCTATTTTCATTTCTAACAATATAACAATTTCATTTGCTATTCATCCATTTAATATTTGTAACAAATATCCCGAATTCTGGAATTTTTTTAAGATATTTTATGTTTTTTTGTTAATAATTACTAATTGTTCTATTTCCTATATATTAATAAAATATTTTTTCCATACACCTAATAACGTTCAGCTCACACAAAATGAATCTTATAAGACTGGATTAAATCTAATTGTAGGATATAGCTCTACACAAAATAAAGATATAATTCTTCCAGAAAAATCCTTATATCAAAATATTCTTATTACCGGAACAATTGGCAGTGGAAAAACCAGTTCTGCAATATATCCGTTTACAGAACAATTGGTAAAATACCAAAGTAACAACTCAGCCAAAAAACTAGGTATTTTATGTTTAGATGTAAAAGGCAATTTTTATGAGCAAATTAAATTTTATGCCAAGAAGTTTAACCGTCTAAAAGATTTAATTATTATTGGGCTAAATTCTTGTGAAACTTATAATCCATTAGATAAACCGAATTTAAATTCTCTTGTCCTTGCTAATAGATTAAAAACCATTTTAACTTTGCTTTCTCCAAATAATACAGAATCATTTTGGCTAGATAAAGCAGAGCAAATACTTTCAGAAACCATAAAATTATGCAGACTTTATAATAACAACTATGTAAATTTTACAGAAATACATAAGTTAATTAATAATAAAGCATATTATGTAGAAAAAATATCTTATCTAAGAAATATGTTTTTAAAAAATATGTTTTCTTCTGCAGAATTATATAATTTAACTTCTGCAATAACTTTTTTCGAAAATGAATTTTTTAAATTAGATGAACGAACTATCTCCATCTTAAAATCTGAAATTAGTAGAATTACACTTCCTTTTATTTCTGATTATACGATTTCAAAACTTTTCTCACCTTCCAAAAATAAGATTACTTTCTCTGGCTTTAAAAATCTTATATCTGATGGTAAAATTGTAGTTCTTTCTATGAACATAGCTGAGTTTACAAGTCTTTCAAAAATTATAGCAACATATATGAAATTAGATTTTCAGGCAGAAGTTATGGCCAGCTTAAAACACAAAAATTATCGCAAAGTTGCCTTTATTTGTGACGAGTACCAAGAATACATAACTTCATCAGATGCTAATTTTTTTTCAGAAAGTAGAGAAGCTAAATGTATAAATATTGTTTCTACGCAAAGCTATTCTTCTTTACTTAACTCGATAAAGGATGAATCAGCTTTAAAAGTAATAATTCAAAACCTAGTAAATAAACTTTGGTTTAGGACTGATGATATTTTTACTATAGAAAATGCTCAAAAGCAAATTGGTAAAGAAGATAAAGAGAAGATTTCTAAAACTATTTCAGAAAATGCTCAGGAATCTAACTATAACTATCTAATTCAAAAATTCAAATCCAAAAGTTCTAATCTTTCCGAAAGTATAAATACATATTATCAATACGATTATGTTTATGATTCACATTTTTTTACCCAAGAACTAAAGACTTTTTCTTGTTTAGCATTTCTTTCCGATGGCAATTCGACTCTACCTCCTCAACAAATAGACATGTATCCATATTTTAAAGAAAGGTCGTGATTTTATAAAAGCTAAAAAATTTTTATTTATTTTTGTACTTTTAATATTCTTCAATATTTTTTTTATCTCGCGTTCTTATGCAGCTGATCCCAAAATTGTTAGCAAACTAAATTCCGCTTTTGAATCTATCGAAGAATGGCTATTGAAACTAGCTACTCCAGCAGCTGCTGTCGCTGTCGGTACAGGTATTTTTATGAAAAAATTTAGTTTTGGTGATGATGAAAGAATGAGACTTGGTAAAAAGTTAATTAAAAATTCCTTGTTTTCGTACGGTTTTATTTTAGCTCTAGACTTAATCTTGGCTGCAATAAAATCACTTATGGGTTAATACTATGGATACCACTAGTTTATCTACTACAATAGCTAACACTATAAATGAACTTATACAAAATTTATTTGCTTCAATTGATAATAGTTTATATTCATATATTGATGATATAGTATTTATAAATACATCTACTTTAGCTGATAACCATTTTGAAGATTTGTTTTCAACTTCTTCAAGTAGTATTCTAGTTATTGCTAATGCTCTAATTTTGGCTTATCTACTTTATTATTGCATTAAATTATTCTTATCTTATTATTCTAACACACAGGTTCAAAGACCATATCAGTTTATTTTTAAATTAATTATATGTGCAATTATAATGAATAGTTCATATTTTATTTGTGATCAATTTATTAATATTACAGATTTAATTACCCAAGCATTACAAGAAGTTGGCGATAAATTTACTTCTAAAACAATTTCATTTAAAACATTGGTAAGCGAATTAAATTCTGTAATTTCTATAAATGGAAATTCTTTAGATGTCTTTTCCTTAACAGGTATTATAAAATCATTTTGTAGTATCGGACTCATTTCTCTTATGTTTTCATATTCTATACGCTTTATTATGGTAAAAGTTTTTGTTATTTTATCTCCATTTGCTATTCTAAGTTGTTCTATAGATTCTTTTAATTGGTTTTTTAGAAGTTGGTTTAAATCATTTTTCTCTCTTTTATTTATGCAATTTTTTATAACTATTATATTAATAGTTATATTGTCCTTAAACTTTTCTGACAATATTATATCTAAATTTTTGTATGTAGGTTCTATCTATACACTTACTAAATCTAATACTTATATTCGTAATTTAATAGGTGGTATTTCTACTGAGGTTAATACAAATCTATCTACCTTAAAATCATTTTTTAAATCGAGGTGATGCTTATATTTATAATTCCGCAAAATTATAATTTTAAAAATAAATTTCTGGGTTTTATAGATTATTCTACTTTGTTTTTTCTTCTTATAAATTATATCCTAATCTATTGCATTATTAATTTTATTTTTTCCGATATTAATATAAAAATTACTTTATTTATATTAATAAACGGACCTATCACACTAATATCTATTATTGGGTTTTATCATGAAAATATTGTATATGTGTTATATTACATATTTAAATTTTTTAAAAATCGAAATATATATTTATACAAAAAAAGTTTTTTTGATATGTAAAACCTATATATTTTCCTTATTTTGTATTTTTTTGTCGATTATTGTTATTGTAAAAAAAAACTTATAATGCTATAATGTTGTAATTGTAGGAGGGGAAACATGAAACTAGAACAAAATGATAAAAACTTTTTATTTTCAGAAACAAAATTACCTGATGTATTCTTTACAGAATACATGTCCCAAGCAAGTGGCGATTATATAAAAGTATATTTGTATATCGTTTTTCTTTCAAAATATAACAAAGAAATTAAAATTAATGATATTTCAAAAACATTAAATATACCTTTTAAAACTATTCAAGAAGCCATAGCATATTGGGAAGAACAAGAGGTTTTAATAAAGAAAAATAATGGATATATTGTAGTTGATTTACAGGAAAAAGAATTGAATAAATTGTATTCTCCTAGATTAACTTCATCTCCAGAAAAAGCCCTTTCTAATTCCAAAAATCAATATCGTGCTAAAGCAATTGAAGATATCAATAATACCTGTTTCCAAGGTATGATGTCTCCTTCTTGGTATAATGATATAGATTTATGGTTTAATAAATACGGATTTGACGAACCAGTTATGATTGCTTTATTTAGATACTGTTTAGAGCGTTCTGCTTTGCACAGAAATTATATTCAAGCAGTTGCTGAAGGTTGGCATAAAAACAATATTAAAACATATACTGATTTAGAAAATTATTATGCAAAACAGGAAAAACTATCATTGATTAAAAAACAAATTTCAAAGAACCTAAGACTATCACGTCCATTAACACAGTATGAAAGTGCCTATATAGAAAAATGGGTTGTAGATTACTCTTATACTATGGATATAATAGAAATCGCTTTGAAAAAAACAACATCTAAATCCAACTTTAGTTTTGATTATTTAGATAAATTAATTTCTAATTGGCATGAACATAATTTACATACTACAACTGATGTTAATAATTATCTTGCACAAATGAAAATTCAAAATCAGAACAAAAAGACTTTGGAAAAACAAACAAATTACAAGAGTTTTGAGCAAAGAACATATAATGATTTAGACTCATTATATGCAAATAATTAAGGAGTTAATGTATGGCTGATACTGTATTAAAAGATTTATTAAAAGAATATGAAATTAAACGATTACATGCTGAGCAGCATGCTGATGAAAAGAAAGAGCAATTACTAAAACAATATCCTGAACTAGAAAAGATAACTTCTGAAATTAACAAATGTGGACTTAATCTTTCTAAAGAAAAATTACAAGCTCAGGATAATTCCAAAATAGATGCTTTAAAAAACGAATTAGAAACTTTAAAAAATAAAAAATGTTCTTTCTTAAAAAGTATTAATTTAACTGAAGCTGATTTATTGCCTAAATATGAATGTGCTATTTGTCATGATACTGGATATATTAATGAAAATAATAATTTTACTATGTGTTCTTGTCTTAAACAAAAATTAATAAATATTTCTTATAATAAATCTAATATCAACAAACTAGATTACGAAAACTTTAGTAATTTTAATATTAATATGTATTCCGATGAAGTAAATGAGGAAAAATATCATTCTTCTGTGTCTCCTAGACAAAACATATTAATAATAAAAAAAATTGTAGATAATTTTATTGATGAATTTAATAATCCTAAAGGAAAAAATCTATTATTTACAGGCAGTCCTGGACTTGGTAAAACATTTCTTTCTAATTGCATCGCTAAGGAATTAATTGACAATGGAAAAATCGTTTTATATCAAACAGCACCAATCATGCTTGATAACATAATTGATTGTAAATTTGGAAAAAATAATATATCTAAAGATTTTTTAGATAATATCTATAATTCGGATTTATTAATTATTGATGATTTAGGAACCGAATCTATCAACAATATTAAATTTACAGAATTATTTAATGTTATTAATACACGTATTTTAAGCAATAAAAAAACTATTATTTCAACAAATCTTTCTATTCAAAATCTATTCTCTATATATGATGAAAGGATTGTTTCTAGAATAGTTGGTTATTATAATATCTGTAAGTTTTTTGGTGATGATATTAGGTTTAAAATTAGAAATATATAATAGGGATTTGGGGACGTTCCTTAAAATCCCTATTATATTGTTTTAAACAGTTAAATTGAATTAAAAAATACCATAGCAAACGCTACGGTATTTTTTATCCAATTTAATTAGTTTTGAGTATATGGTAAAACAGCAATATGTCTTGCTCTTTTTACTGCTAAAGTAATATCTCTTTGATGTTTAGCACAAGCTCCTGTTGCTCTTCTTGGTAATATTTTACCTTTATCATTTATAAATTTTCTTAATTGTTCTGCATTTTTATAATCTAATTCTAAATCTTTATCTGCACATAAAGGACATACTTTTTTTCTCATTTTTCTATATCTTGGATTGAAATCATCATCATTTCTATTGTTTCTTCTATTTTGTTTCTTGTCTGCCATTTATTTCTCCCCCTTTCTGACTAAAATGGTAAATCATCATTAGAAGTAGTTTCGAAGTCTGAATCTCCTCCTGTTGGCATAGAGCCAAATGTATTATCAAAATTCCCATTAGATTCAGAGTCTCTTCTTCCTTCTGCAAAATATGCTTCTTCTGCAACAACTTCTGTTACATAATGCTTTTGACCTTGGTCATCATCCCAAGTTCTCGTTTGAATTCTGCCTACTATAGCAACTTGTTGACCCTTTTTAAAATATTTACTACAAAATTCTCCTAATTTACTCCATGCTACTATATTAATAAAGTCTGCTTGTCTTTCTTCTCCTTGACGTACAAATCTTCTATTAACAGCTAATGAGAAAGAAGCAACTAGTGTATTATTTGTTTGTGTATATCTTACTTCTGGGTCTCTTGTTAATCTACCTAATAATTCTACTTTATTCATATTTTATCCCTTACCTTTCTTTAAAGGCCCCCGTATTATTATTTTTCTTTTCTTACTACGATAAATTTCATGATGTTGTCTTCTATTCTGTAATTTCTTTCTAATTCGTCTATTGAATCTGGTTTAGCTTCGAAGTTAATTACTACATAATATCCTTCTTCTTTCTTTTTGATAGGATAAGCTAATTTTTGTGTACCACGTTCATCAACAGATTCTACTTTACCATTATTATTAATCAAATCTGTGAACTTTGTTACTAAATCTTTTATAGCTTGTTCTTCAATAGATGGATTAATAATGATAACACTCTCGTATTTATTCATTATATTCACCTCCTCATGGTTTAATAACCCATCAACTAAATGGGTAAGGAGAAAAGATTTCTCTTTTCAGCACAGGTATTTTATCATATTTTTTCTTGTTTTGCAACTGATTACTTGAAAAATTTGACAATTTATAGTAAAATTAATAGGGATTTAGGGACGTTCCTTAAAGTCCCTATTTTTGTTTATTTATAATTATTAAATGTTATATAAATAAGCTTTACCCATTTATACCATTTTACAGATAGGAGATTTATTATGTGGGATGCAATTTTAGATAGTTTAATAGATACAGTAAAGCTAATTCCATTTTTACTAATAACATATATAATAATGGAATTTATAGAACATAAGACTAGTCATAAAACTAAAGATGCCATAAAAAAATCTGGACATTTTGGGCCATTAATTGGTGGCATCCTAGGAGTTGTACCACAATGTGGTTTTTCTGCAGCTGCATCAAGCCTTTATTCAGCAAGAATCATTACTTTAGGTACATTAATTGCAGTATTTTTATCTACTTCAGACGAGATGCTTCCTATATTAATTTCAGAAGCTGTGGATATAAAAATAATTCTAGCAATACTAGGTATTAAGCTAGTTATATCCATTATTGTTGGATTTATTATAGACTTATTCTTTAGGAAAAAATTCGAAACTTCAGAGGATGAACCAGAAATAAAAGACTTATGTGAACACGAACATTGTGATTGCGAACATGGAATTTTTAAATCTGCGCTAAAACACACTATAAATATTACTTTGTACATTTTTATCATATCTTTAATTTTAAATATAATTATATATTTTATTGGTGAGGATAATTTAGCACATATTTTAAATTCTACACCAGTAATAGGACCTATTATCGCTTCATTAGTTGGATTAATTCCTAACTGTGCATCTTCTGTAATTATTACGCAATTATACCTTTCAGATGTTCTTAATTTCGCTACAATGATTGCAGGACTTCTTGTTAATACTGGAGTTGGTTTATTAATACTATTTAGAACAAATAAAGATTTAAAGGAAAATATAAAAATTACAGTTTTGCTATTCGCAATAGGTGTAATTTTCGGAATAATATTTGATTTAATGAGCTTTAATATATAATAACCCATAAAAAGAGATTACTATATAAAAAGAATACAACTTTAAATAGAAGTATTCTTTCTAGTAATCTCTTTTATAATATAGGGATTTTAAGGAACGTCCCCAAATCCCTAGTACCGTCTCAAAATCCCTATCTATATCCCTAAAATCTCTTTTGCTCTTTTTACCTCATCATTGGTTGGTACTTTCACATTTTCAAATTCATATGGTACATTTAATTCTTCCCATTTAAATTTTCCTAAATTATGATATGGTAAAATTTCTACTTTAGAAACTGTCTTTAATGAATCTATAAATTCCTTTAATTTTTTTAAATCTTCTTCTTTATCTGTATAACCTGGAATTAGAACTTGTCTTATCCACATTTCTTTCCCATGGTCACTTAAATATTTTGCAAACTCTAATTCGTATTTATTAGAAGCTCCAATTAAATCTTTACAAATCTCGTCATTTATGCATTTTATATCTAATAAAAATAAATCTGTTAATTCTATTACTTCTTTAATTTTATCTGTAATAGGCAGATTCCCAGAAGTATCAATAGCTACTTTTATCTTTCTTTTTTTCATTTCTTTAGCTAAAGTTATTAAAGCATCTGGTTGTAATAATGGCTCTCCACCGCTTATTGTTATTCCTCCGCTTTTTTGCATATAGGCTGTATATCTTTCAATCCTTTTCACAATGTCCTTTATATCATAGATTGTTCCAGAATTGACATCCCATGTGTCACGATTTTGACAATATTTACATTTTAAATGGCAACCTTGTGTAAATATTACAAATCTAATTCCAGGACCATCTACTGCTCCTAATGTTTCAAAGGAATGTATTCTCATTTGGTTTTTTACGTCCATAATAATCCTCCAAATTTTTTTTTGCATAAATATAGGGATTTTAAGGAACGTCCCCAAATCCCTACAAGGAACGTCCCTAAATCCCTATCCTTAATTATATTCTTTCATGAATTGTTCTATTTATTACATCTAATTGTTGTTCTCTTGTAAGTTTTATAAAGTTAACTGCATATCCAGAAACACGAACTGTTAATTGTGGATATTTTTCTGGATGTTCCATTGCATCTTCTAATAATGCTCTATCGAACACATTTACATTTATATGATGTCCTGTTTGTATAAAATATCCTTGTAACATACTTACCATATTTGTAATTTGTGTTTCTTTATCTTTTCCTAATGTTCCAGGTGTTATAGCGAATGTATATGATATACCATCTTCTGAATATTCATATGGTAATTTTGCAATAGAATTCATAGAAGCTAAAGCTCCATTTACATCTCTTCCGTGTAATGGATTAGCTCCTGGTCCAAATGGCTCTCCTGCTCTTCTTCCATCTGGAGTATTTCCTGTAGCTTTACCATAAACTACGTTTGATGTAATTGTTAATATTGATAATGTATGTTTAGAATGTCTATATGTTATATGTTTTTGTAATTTTCTTAAGAATGTTTTTACTAGTTCTACTGCTATACTGTCTACTCTATCATCGTCATTTCCGTATTTTGGGAAATCTCCTTCAACTTCATAATCTACTGCTAATCCTGTTTCATCTCTTATTACTTTTACCTTTGCATACTTTATAGCTGAAAGTGAATCTGCAACAACAGATAGTCCTGCAATTCCACAAGCCATAGTTCTTAAAATATCAGCATCCCTATCATGTAAAGCCATTTCTAATGCTTCATAAGAATATTTATCATGCATATAATGAATAGCATTTAATGCTTTAAT
>CAKNPW010000030.1 GCA_930990555.1 uncultured Clostridium sp.
TTTTCTATTTGATTTTTTAAATTTTTTATACTAGAGTTTACTTTTTGATTCAACCCATTTTTTATTATAAAGAAAAAATTTTACTCATAGAATATTGCAAATAAAACCATATCTATAACAAATCTTTATTTATTTAAAGCCTCATCCATTACTTTACTTAAATATTTCATACTATTTAAACATTGATCCATTGTGTTTCCTGTTGCTCCTATTTCCATTATTGTAGCAGCTTTGGCAACATGTTGATTATATCTCGAATTTCTTACCATTATCGGTTTAAATAAACCTGGATATAATTCATTTCCCTTTTCTACAATTTTTATAGCATATTTTAAATTTTGTACCCACTGACTATGTGTAAGTCCTCCTCCATCGGTTCCTATTACAAACATTATTTGTGCTACATAATCATCACCAATTTTAACAGTAGGTGCATATGTACCACCTTCTCCTACAGCATCCCTATGTAAATCTATAACAATTTGGGCATTAGGATTTGCTGCTAAATCATTCTTTATGCTAGTAAGAGATCTATTATATGAACCGCTATATGCAGGATAATCATGATATGTTTCATCATGTATTACATTAAATCCATAATTTGTTAATCTGTTTTTTAATTCTCTTCCTACTCGCACAACAGAAAAGTTTAAATCTGTAGTTCTAAAATTACCACTTGGCGTATATTCAAATCCTGTACTTTGAGTATAACTCTCACAAGTATGTGTATGGTAGATAATAATATCTTTTTTGTCTTCTAATTCTATGTCTGGTGTTAACATTTCTTGTGTTAATTCATATTTTGATTCATTTTTTATTTGTACCCCATTATACTCATTCGTATATTTAGCATTAATATTTCCTCCTGATACTACTTCTGTTTGTAGCCCTGTCTGTGCTTCTTCTGTACTTATTATTGCCACTTGTGTTTGGTTTTGAATTTGTATTGTATTCTCATCTGCTATTTGTTCCGTTTCTTTAGATTTTATATATTTACTCATTTGTAATTCTGAACTTAATATTTGTTCTGTATTATCTCTATCTATACTTTTAAATTCTTTTAGCGAATTTCCACTAGCAGAAATTATTGTATCTTCTATAACTGGAATTAATGATAAATCCTTTATCTTATCTTTTCCTAGCAAAAATATTTTTATTATGAGCATTATTAAAAAAGCTATTATAACTAAAGTCATAATAGCATTTTTTGCTTTTATTACTTTCATATTTATCATAAAATTTTCACCCTTGTACACATTTACTTAAAATATATATATTCAAATTTTAGAAAAATATGACAAGTATTTAGTGATTTAAGGACATTCTTTTTTTCTTAATCGGAAAAAAAGAACGCACCAAAATCCTTATCTTTTTATATTTTTTACAATTTCTTCTGCACTCATACCTAATTCTGTTTCTTCCCCAGTTTTCATATTCTTTAATTTTATCTTACTAGAATTTATCTCATCATCACCTATAACTATTACATATGGTATTTCTAGCTTATCTGCATATTTAAATTTGGCTTTTAACTTTTTATCATTTAAATAAATTTCTGTATTTATTCCTAATTTTCTTATTTCTGTAGCTAATTTTATAGGTTCTTCTAATTTTTCTGTAATTGGAATTATTAAAATATCAGAAATTGATTTTTTCTCTGCTTTTATTATATTTAATTCATTTAGTTTATAGAATAATCTAGTAAGACCAATTGAAATTCCTACTCCTGGTAAACTTTTATCTGTATAATATTCTGCTAAGTTTTCGTATCTTCCTCCAGAACATACACTTCCTAATTCTCTATAATCATTTAAAAATGTTTCGTATACTGTACCAGTATAATAATCTAAACCTCTTGCAATTGTTAAATCTACTTTAAAGTTAGCTTCTGGTACGCCAAATAATCTTACATTTTTTATAACTGTTTTTAATTCTTCTACGCCTTTTTTATAAGTTTCATTAGTTATTCCTAGATTCTCTAATTTTTCTAACTTTTCATCAGAAGTTCCTTCTATTTCTATAAAGTTCATAATAAACTTTATTTGTTCTTCTTTTACATCTAATTTTTTTAATTCTTCTATAACTGCTTCTTTACCTATTTTCTCTATTTTATCAATTATTCTTAAAATTTCTGTAGAATTTTCTTTTTGATTTACACCTTCAAATAAACCATTTAAAATTTTTCTATTATTTATCTTTATTGTAAAATCTTCAAAACCTAATTCTCTAAAAAGAGTATAAATAATACTTGGAATTTCTGCATCATTTATTAGGTCTAATTCTCCATCTCCAATTATATCAATATCACATTGATAGAATTCTCTATATCTTCCTTTTTGTGCACGTTCTCCTCTATATACTTTTCCTATTTGATATCTTCTAAAAGGAAAACTTAAACTCCCATAATTTTTTGCTACATATTTAGCAAGTGGTACAGTCAAATCAAATCTTAAAGCTAAATCACTATCTCCTTTTTTAAATCTATATATTTGTTTTTCTGTTTCTCCTCCTGCTTTTGCAAGTAATACTTCTGCAGATTCAATTATAGGTGTATCCAATGGTAAAAATCCAAACTTTTCGTATGTTTTTTGTATTTTTTCTTTCATTTGATTAAACAATATCTGTTCATTTGGTAATAGTTCCATAAAACCAGATAAAGTTCTTGGTTCTATTCTTTCCATATCTTTCACTCCTTGTTAATCTATATTGGGTTTCGCTTCCAAATAAATTGGTTTTTCGTCCCCTATTCTTGTAGGTTTACCATGTCCTGGATATACTATTGTATTATCCGGTAATACTAATAATTTTTTTATTATTGAATTCATAATAGAATTAAAATCACTTGTAGGTAAATCTACTCTACCCCATGCACCTTTAAATAGAGTGTCTCCAGAAAATAACATTTCTTCTTTTTCACAATATAATGATGTTCCATCATTAGTATGTCCTGGAGTATAAATAACTTTTAATTCTATATCACCTACATGTAAAATATCCTCATCATCTACAATACTATCTTCTTTTACATATATTGGAGGAAGCCCTATATATTCTGCAAGTACTGGAATTCTATTAGATAAGTTTTCCCTTCCATTTCTATGAATTAGGACTTTTCCTCCTTTTTCTTTTTTTAATTCATTTACCCCATTTATATGATCAGCATGGCAATGGGTTAAATAAATATATACTAATTTTGCACCCAAACTATCTAAAATTTCTATAATTTTAGGCACCTCACCTGCTGGATCTATTACCATTGCTTTTTTTTTAGTTTCATCTACTATAATGTAGCAATTAGTTTCACCCACAAATTTCATTTGTACTTTTATTCTTTTTAGTATCATAAAAAAACTCCTTTATTTCTTTCTTGTTACTTCATATACACTATCCACTTTTCTTAGTTCTTTTAATACTTTATTTAATTCTTCTATGTTTTCTACTTCTATTGTTATCTCTATTGTAGCAATATGTTCTTTTGTCGCTTTAGAATTTAAGCCCATTAGTTTTGTTTTTAAATTACTTAAAACTTGAATTACATCTGCAAGTAAACCAGACCTATCATTTGCAAATACAGTAATATCTACATTGTATGATGCTGCTTTTTCTGTATACCAGTAAACATCTATAATTCTATCTTCTTCTTTTAATAAATCTTTTACATTTACACAGTCAGTTCTATGAACAGAAACGCCTCTTCCTTTTGTAATATAACCTATTATATTATCTCCTGGAACAGGATTACAGCATTTTGAAAGTTTTACTAAGCAATTATCTATTCCTTTTACAACAACACCAGTACTAGATGGCTTTGCATTTTTTCGTTTACTTGTTAATTCTTCTATTTTTTGCTCAATATTTTCTTCTTTATGGCTCTTTCTATATTCTTCTAGCATTCTTGATATAATTTTAACTTGTGATATCGCACCAAACCCAACACTAGCATACATATCTTCTAGGTTTTTAAACTTATATCTATCTAATGCTGCATTTATATAATCTTGTTTAAATAATTCATCATGACTTATTCCTAGTCTTTTTATCTCTTTTTCAATTAAATCTTTTCCTTTTTCTATGTTTTCTGATCTTTGTTCTTTTTTAAACCAAGATTGTATTTTACTTTTAGCTTTTGTTGTTTTTATAAATTTAAGCCAATCCCTACTAGGTCCTTTTTGTGAATCTG
This sequence comes from uncultured Clostridium sp., assembly GCA_930990555.1. Classification (GTDB taxonomy): domain Bacteria; phylum Bacillota; class Clostridia; order TANB77; family CAG-508; genus Merdicola. The sequence goes on from CAKNPW010000030.1 coordinate 4,181, forward strand.
ATGTCATAATTTCTACAATGTCTCCACTTTGCAATTTTGTAATTATTGGCATCATTTTACTATTTATTTTACATCCAACCATATGGTTTCCAATTTCTTCATGAATGCTATATGCAAAGTCTATAGGTGTTGCATCTCTTGGTAACACTAATATTTTCCCCTTTGGTGTAAATACATATACTTCATCCTCGAATAATTCTGTTTTTAATGTATTTAAAAACTCTTGTGGATCTTTCATATCTTGTTGCCATTCTAATGTTTCTCTAAGCCATGCAAGTTTATCTTTAGTTACTGTAACTACTTGTTTTCCTTTTTTACCATAATTTGCTTCTTTATATGCCCAATGTGCTGCAATACCATATTCTGCAATTCTATGCATTTCCCATGTACGAATTTGTACTTCGAACGGAGTTCCCTTTTCTCCTAATAATGTTGTATGTATAGATTGATACATATTAGGTTTTGGAACTGCTATGTAATCTTTAAATCTTCCTGGCATTGGACTATACATTTCATGCACAACTCCTAATGCTGCATAACAATCTTTTACAGAATTAACTAATATTCTTAAAGCAAATAAATCATAAATTTGATCTAAAGTTTTATTATCCCTCTTCATTTTTCTATATATTGAATATAAATGTTTTGCTCTTCCTGTAACTTCTGCTTCTATTTTTTGTTTCTTTAATTGTCCTCTGATATCATCCATTATTTTTTCTATAAATTGAAGTCTTTCCTCTCTCTTCTTATCTATACCTTCAACTAATTCTCTATATTCTTCTGGATACAGATATTTAAAAGCTAAATCTTCTAATTCCCATTTTAGTGAATATATACCTAAACGATTTGCAAGAGGTGCATATAATTCCATAGTCTCTTTTGCATTTGCAATTTGCCTATCTCTTCTTAAATATTTTAGCGTACGCAAATTATGTAATCTATCTGCCAATTTTATAATTATAACTCTAATATCTTTTCCCATAGCAAGAAACATTTTTCTATAGTTTTCCACTTGTCGTTCTTCTGTACTTGCTTGATATCTTAATTCTCCAAGTTTTGTAACTCCTGCAACCATATTTGCAATTTCTTCACCAAAGTTCCTTACTAAATCTTCATGTGTAGCATCTGTATCTTCTACAACGTCATGTAATAAAGCTGCACAGATTGTTGCTTCATCTAATCCAATATCTGCTAAAATATATGCTACTTGGACAGGGTGAATTATGTATGGTTCCCCAGACTTTCTACATTGAGTTCCATGTTTTTCTTTGGCATAATTATATGCTTTTATTATAAGCTTTGTATCTGCCCATCTTTTTTTCTGTTTTACTAACCTAATTATATCTTCTATTGTTTTATTTGGTACATCTGACATAAAGCATTCCCCCTATCTAATAGCTTTTTCTAATGTCCTTCATATTTATTTGTATAGAACTAAAACCATTAAAACTATTAATTTCTAAAGTTCCTACAACATCTATTCTATCTCCAATTCTATATTCTTCTGCTAAATATCCTAGTTCAAATCCTATTGCATTAATTACAAAGTTCTCATCACGTAATGTTAGTTTTAAATGTCTTCCTTCTGAAAGAGCTCTTATAGAATCTATTTTTAAATTTCTTATTAAAAATAATGGAACTTTATTAGCTTCACCAAATGGTTCTAAAATACTTAGCCCCTTTACCAAGTCCATATTAATATCTTTTAATTTTAATTCATCATCAATATAAATTATTGGTACTAATTCTTTAATATTTTTTTCTTTAGCAATTTCTTCAAATCTTTCTTTAAATTTTTCTAAATTTTCTTTTTTTAGAGTAAGACCAACTGCCATAGAATGACCACCATATTTTTCTAATAAATCATCACATTTAGTTAATCCCTCATATAAATCAAAACCAGGCACACTTCTTCCTGAACCTTTTGCAATATCGTCTTCAAAACTTAATAATATACTTGGTTTATAGTATTTATCTGTTACTTTAGAAGATACAATTCCAATAACTCCATGGTGCCATCCTTTTCCTCCTAGGACTATAGAATTATTTTCTTCTAAATGATTTTTTTCTATTTCCTGAATTGCTTCTTCATAAATAGTTTTTTCCGTACTTTGTCTTAAAGTATTGTACTCATTTAATTCCTTAGTGATTTTTGTTGCACTTTCTAAATCTTCTGCTAAAAACAATTTTAATGCTTCTTCTTCATGTCCCATTCTTCCACAAGCATTTATTCTAGGTGCAACTCCAAACGAAATTGTATTTGAATCTATTTCTTTATAACCAGAGCTTTTTATTAATTCCCTTAGGCCTAAATTTCTAGTAACTTTTATAAGCATTAATCCGAGTTTAGCTATAGTTCTATTTTCACCTTCTAATGGAACTATATCAGAAATTGTCCCAACACAAACTAAATCTAAATATTTTAAATATTCTTCTGGCTTAATCTGTAACTTGATTGAAAGAGCTTGAATTAATTTAAATACAACTCCTACTCCTGCTAAAGACCTAAATGGATATGTATTATCTTTTCTTTTTGCATCAATTACAGCAAGTGCATTTGGAAGTTTTTCTCCTACTTCATGATGGTCTGTAACAATTATATCCATTCCCAAACTTATCGCATAATCTATTTCTTCTATTGCAGAAATTCCACAATCTACTGTAATTATTAAATCTATATTTTTTTCTTTTATTTTATCTATTGCATTTTTATTTAGTCCATATCCTTCATGCAATCTATTTGGTATATATGTATCTACTGTAATTCCTCTATCTATAAAATATTTTTTTAAAACTGTTGTACTTGTTATACCATCTACATCATAATCACCATAAATTAGAATTCTCTCTTTATTGTTAATAGCTTTTATTATTCTATCTACTGCACTGTCCATTTCTTTAAACAAAAAAGGATCATAAAAATCATCTCTTGTAGGCGTTATAAATATTCTTACATCTTCATCTTTTACAACATGTCTATTTACAATAATTTTTCCTATTACTTTATTTAAATTATATTTTTCACATATTTCATCTACTAACTTTTCATCCGAATTATAAAATTCCCATTTTTTTGTCATTCACTTTCTCCTTATATTATACAATTTGTACAATATTGTATAACATTTTTAGCTTTTTTTAAAGAGGTTTACAATAATTATCTAATAAAATTTAATACGCATCCTATTATTACATAAATTGCTAATAAATATAATTTTGAAGATATTAATTTATAACAAGTATATTTTATCCCTACATCATTTAATTTTTCATATTCTGTTACTATTTCACTAGTTTCTTTTACTTGTTTTTCTTCTAAATATTCTTTTGCAATATATTTTGCCTTAGTCATAGCATCTATTTCCAAATAGCTTCTTATTACATAAAATATTACTATACCAATTAATATAATTGCACTAAATAATGCATATTCAGTTATAACACCTGCAAAAGTTAATATCATTGTTATTAACCAAAATATATTTAATAAATTTGCAAATATATAATTAAACCATAATATCTTTTTATTTTGAGTTGAATGAATACATTCATGTGCAATTGTCTGTACTCTTGTAAAAAATTTCTTATCCTTATTCAAAATAATTTTATCTGTTGCTATAAAGTAAAAACAATTTGTATTTTCTTGTTCTTCTATTTTTACTTTTTCATTTTTTAATTTTTTTAAAATATCTTTGCATATATTTATATTATCTGGAAGTTTTTGTACTATATTATTTAGTTTTTCATTATTTGCTATTTGCATTATTATTTTTTTATTACTTCCTAAAATAATCTTTAAAATAATTATTGTAATTACTACTACTATTAAGATAATTAAACTTTCCATAAAACAAAATAGGGATATATCTAAAATATATCCCTTCCCCCTTATCTTTATCCTATAACATCTTTTATTGCTTCACTTATTATTTTATTTACATCTGTTACCATTACACTAAATCTCATTTCTGATTCTAGATAATTTTTAGCAATTTCATTTTGATATAGCTCTGTGTATAAATTTTGTACTTTTACACTTAATTCATTTGAAGTTGATTCACCTTTTAACATTGCTTTTTGCATATCAACTCTTAATTTGTCAAACTCATTTATTTTGCTTTTTACTTCCGCATTAGATTCTATTTGTTGTTTAGCATCTTTATATGCTTTATATTCGTCAGATTGTTTAATTTCTGATGCTAATTTATTTGCTGTATCATATATATTCATATTTATCCTCCTATGACATTATGCATAAGCATGTCTTTTTTTAAAGCTTAATAATTTTGTAATCTCTCCTTGTGTATTTTTTGCTTTCTTTGTTTTCTTTGCTTTTTCTTGTTCTAATTCTCTTCTTTGTTTTTCTGCCATTGTTTGACATATTGCTTTTTGATATATAAAATGTGTGTCTTGTGCTATTTTTGTCCAGTTATATTGTGCTTTTACTTTTGCTTTAGCTGCTCTTGCTATTTGTGTACATAAATCTGGATTATATAATAACTCTAATATTGAATCTGCAATTGAATTTGGGTTGCCAGCATAACTTTTCATTCCATTTTCTCTATGTTGTACTATTTCATTTAATCCTCCGACATCTGAAACTACTACTGGTGTTCCAGATAGCATTCCCTCTAATGCTACTACTCCAAATGGTTCATATGTGCTTGGGAATACTGCTACATCTGCACATTTATACATTTTAGTTACTTGTGTTAAATTTAAATAACCTGTAAAATATACTTTATTTTCTATTCCTAATCTTCTAACTTCATCTCTTAATTCGTCTATCATCCCGCCTTTTCCTGCGATTATTAATTTTGAATCATGATATCCATTTAATACTTTTGGCATTGCTGCTATTAAATTTTGAATTCCTTTTTCATAAACGAGTCTACCTACATAAAGAATTATTTTTTCATTATCTGCAGCATATTGTCTTCTGAAGTCATAATCTCTTTCTACTCCATTATATAAGTTTAAATTAACGCCATTTGGTACTACATTAATTTTTTCATATGGTAGACCAAATAATCTTTGTAATTCGTTTTTCATATAATTACTATTTACTATTACTTCTGTTGCTTCATATGTTAACATCCATTCTGTATCATTTATATATCTTTGTACTTCATCATGTATTCCTGAATTTCTTCCTGATTCTGTTGCATGTATTGTTGCTATAATTGGTATTTTGAATGAATCTTTTAATGTTTTTGCCGCATATGCTACTAACCAGTCATGAGCATGTATTACATCAAATGGGCCTTCTTTACTAATTAGTTCTGTTGCTTTTGATATTAAGTTAAAGTTTAATTGCATAATCCAATCTATAAAATTATTTGGATTTATCATATAATTATTTACCCTATATACTTTAACTCCATTATCATCTTCGAAGTACTCTACATTTCCTTCTTTATATGTAACTACTGTTACCTCATGACCATCTTTTATTAATCTATGGGATAAATCATGCACTACTCTAGCGATTCCCCCTACTACTCTTGGTGGATATTCCCATGTTAGCATTAATATTTTCATTTACATAAGCCCCTTTCGATATACATTTTCTTTAGTAAATTTTTTCCCCGCATACTAATTTATATTGTATATAATATTTCGACAATTGTAAATAACTTTTTTGTAAAATATTGAATTTTTTTGTAGTTTTTTTATCAATATTTTTTTCACTTTTTTATTTTGATTTTAATATAATTTACCAGATACTATTTTTTTATTTTTATAGTATTACAGTACAGTGTGTCTTACCTGTTTTTAAAGTTTGTGCACATAAGGTTACTTTTTCTGTTTATGTAAATTTGGAGGTGTTTTTATGTGTGGAATTGTTGGATTTGTAAATTATAAAAGAGATATTAAAAATCCAATTTCTATTCTTAATAAGATGAATAATTCTCTTACTAATAGAGGACCTGATGAAGAAGGTAAATATATTTCTTCACCTGTTTATTTAGCCCATAAAAGGTTAATTGTAATAGATCCCGTAGGAGGAAAACAGCCTATGATTGCTACATATGATGAAAATGAATATTCTATTGTTTATAATGGTCAAATATATAATACTTCTGAGTTACGAAATATACTTATTGAAAATGGTTTTATTTTTAACACAACTTCTGATACAGAAGTACTATTAAAATCATTTATCTTTTATGGATATGATGTTGTTAAACATTTAAACGGTATATTTGCTTTTGCAATTTGGAATAAGAAAAAAGAAGAACTATTTTTGGCAAGAGATCATTTCGGAATAAAACCTTTATTTTATACTCTAAATAATGACAATTTGATTTTTGCTTCTGAAATAAAAGCCTTGTTTGAATTTCCTAGTATAGAGAAAATTGTTGATCAGAATGGAATTTGTGAACTTTTTGGAATTGGTCCTGCTCATACTGCAGGTACTACAGTATTTAAAGATATTTATGAATTAAAACCTGCAAATTTTGCAATTTTTAACAAATTTGGGTTATTTACTCATCAATATTGGAAATTTAGAAGTAAACCTCATACTGATTCTTTTGGTGAAACTTGCAACAAAGTTAAATTTTTGCTAGAAGATAGTATTAAAAGGCAATTGGTATCTGATGTTCCACTTTGTATATTTTTATCTGGTGGATTAGACTCTAGTATTATTACTGCATATGCAAGTGATTACTGTAGAAAAAATGAGCTTCCACCTCTTAATACTTTTTCTGTTGATTATGTAGATAATGATAAAAACTTTGTAAAGAGTGATTTTCAACCTAATTCTGATAATTATTATATTAACTTAATGGTAGAAAAATATAAAACAAATCATACAAATATTGTTTTAGATACACCAGATTTAGCCAAATATTTAGAAGATGCTATGATTGCAAGAGATGTACCTGGAATGGCAGACGTTGACTCTTCTATGCTTTTGCTTTGTAAAAATGTAAAACAATATGCAACAGTTTCTTTAAGTGGTGAGTGTGCTGATGAAATTTTTGGAGGATATCCTTGGTTCTTTAGAGAAGATGCATTAAATAGTAATACTTTCCCTTGGTCTATTGCTATTTCTGAAAGACAGCATCTTTTAAATACTAATATATCTTCTAAAATAAATTTAAAAGATTATATTGATTTTAGGTATAATGAAAGTCTAGCTGATGTAGAAATTTTAGATATTGATTCTACAGAAACTGCTGAAAAAAGGAAAATCTCACATTTGACATTAAATTGGTTTATGCAAACTTTATTAGATAGATCTGATAGAATGGCTATGTACAGTGGCTTTGAGCTTCGTGTTCCTTTCTGTGATTATAGGTTAGCAGAATACGTTTGGAATATTCCTTGGGAAATAAAAGCATATAAAGGTCGTGAAAAAGGATTGTTAAGATATATAATGAAAGATGTATTACCTGCAGAAATTGTAGATAGGAAAAAATCTCCTTACCCTAAAACGCATAATCCAACATATTTAAAAGCTGTAAAGGATATGCTTACAGAAATTATGAATGATAAAAATGCTCCTATTAATAATTTGTTAAATAGAGATTATATTTTAGAAATTTTGGAAACTAATGGTTCTGCTTTTACAAGGCCTTGGTTTGGCCAATTGATGACTGGGCCTCAACTTATGGCATATCTTTGTCAAGTAAACATGTGGCTGGAGAGGTACCAACCTAAGATTGAAATTTAATTTTTAGCTTGAGGTTCCAAATTGGAACCTCATTAGTTTTACTTCTTCCTCTGTCGATTGAAAGCAAAAATCTTCTGAAAATCTTTCAGTATTTCTTTTCACTGCTTTGTCTATATATTTCGTTTCATATTGATATAACATATCTACATCACTATCTAACATTACTTGTTTTTCTTAAGTTTTTTATTTATATACAATTTTTGAAATTTCTGACCAAATCATATTTGGTGGTGCAATAATAAAATCCTTATTTCCAGCTAAAGTATTAGCCTTAATTAAAGTATAATCTTGATAGCTATATTCTATTGTTCCACCATCTGAATAAAATCCTCTTCTACATACACCATATTTACTATCTAACTCTGCCTGTTCCAAAATTTCATCTATAGAAATATATTTTGCATCTATTGCTTCTGAAAAATCTTTTGCTTCCTCATTATTCTTTGCAATAGTTACATTTCCACCAATCACATAAATATCGAACTCTTCTTCTGAATTTATTTTATCTACTCCCATATCTTTTCTTTGTGCATAATAAATATGGTTGTTTTCGATATAATCAGTATTTTGTAACTCGTATTCAAATAATTCTACTTCATCTTGTACATCACTTGACATATCAGACCTTTTTAATATGATTTGTATCAAATTTCCTTCTTTTACAAATTTTCTTTCCATTTTATAAGGTTGCATTAAATATTCTTCATTCACAATTCTTTGTGACGAATAACTATCATTACTATAATCTGTTTTAACAATCAATTTTCTATTTTTGTAATTTTCACCATAATTCTCTTTTACTGGTACATATGTTAATTCTTTTGTAACAATCTCACCTTCCACAGTATATAGATTAACTTTTAATGATATCTCATGTTCATATAAAACGTTGTTTACATTTTCCATAAATTCATCTAATTTTTCCAAGTTGTATACCTTATCATTTGCAATTGTTATAGAATTTCCTTCTATCATATTTCCGAGTCACATTAGATATTTCGTTTGCATCAGCCTCTTCTTTTTGTATAATGGAAACCCATACTAACAACAATAAAATAATTAATATTAATACTAAAACTACTTTTTTCATAATATCACCTTTTCTCTTTTATTATTTAGACAATTTCTTTTTTAATTTTATTTGTCTTTTTATTAATAAAATCGAAAAGATTACAATAAGTAAAATGGTTGTTACAATAATCCCAAATGATATTATATTATTTGTTGAACTTTCTGCTGATCCTGTAGCTTGAGCTGTAATTTCTATAGTGTCATTTTTTCCTGTATAATTGTCTGCTCTGTTATTTTCTCCTTGTAATTCTGTACTTTGGTTTATACTATAACTTTCATCTATACTCTTTCCTTCATCTATTGCAATTTCATCTTTTTCCTTAACAGAATCATTTTCTTCTTGTTCAGGTTCATTTCTCTCATTTAAACCTTTTGTTTTAATATATAGAAATGCACCTACAAAAATAGTTATTACATTACCTAATAATAATTTTATAGTATTTAATGATTTATAATAATGCCATTGAACCGCTGGAATTTTCATGTTCAATATATTTGCTATTTCTTTAAAAGATAAGTTACTAACTATTTTTAAAGATAATATTTCCTGCTGTTTTTGCGGTAAATTCTTTATTAAATTATTAAAATATTCTTTATCTAAAACTTTTTCTATTTCTGTATCATTATCTGATATCTCATATAAATTCTCAAAATTCTTCTCTTTTGAATGTTTCTTTATGTAATTAATAGTTTCATTTTTTGCAACCGAATATAACCAACTTAAATGTGATTTAGTCGGTAATTTTTCGTTATCTAATTTAAATATCTTAATAAATACATTTTGTAGTACATCTTCTGTTTCATCTGTATTTTTTAATATACTATATATAACACCAAATACTAGTTTTGAATAATTTTTATATAATTCTTCTATTCCTAATTTTCTATTCGTTTTTAATAGTTCAAAAATTTCCTCTTCTTTTTTCATAATTCCTCCTGTCTTTTAGACAGTTAATACTAATAATTTTGTTAGTATTTTTATAAATTTTCTATCATTTTTTTAATTTGTGTATCATCTTTTGCTGGAACATTATTTGTATTTAATGAATATATATAATCTTTTTTCCTATCAAAGTCTGCATTTAAAAATTTGAATATTAAGTTTACAGTATCTAATGCATGTTTAGGTTCTCCACTACCTCCACCTGTTAATACCAAAATTCCTCTTTTTTTCTTAAATATATGTGTTATATCTAAAAAGTATTTATTACTCCAAATATAATTTAGTCTTGTAAGCAAAGAAAACATTGGAGGAGTTACATTATACATATATACAGGTGATGCTACTATTAATGTATCATAGTCATCTTTATATATTTTTTCCATATCATCTTTAATAGCACACCCATTGTTTTTCCAACAATATCTGCAGTCTACACATGGACTAATTTTAGCATTATATAAAAATATCTCTTCTATTTCTCCATCTAGTTTTTTCTTTAATTCATTTACTATATATGATGTATCACCATTTTTATGTGGTGACCCATTTAAAATTAATGTTTTCATACTATAACCTCATTTAACTTTGTTATTCTTCTATATTTATTAAATTGCAATTATTAGCCCTGTCCATTAAAATCGGGCATAATTTCTTTTTAACTGCAACATCTAACAAATCAGGATTATCATCAACAAATATAGCTTCATTTTCTTTTATACCAAATTCATTTATTGGTCTATCGAAAAATTTCCCGTCTTTTTTTAATTCACAATATTCAGAAGAAATATATAGCTTAGTAAAGAAATCATATATATTCCATCTTTTTAAAATATTATAAACGCATGGCCAATTGTCTGATAATAATATTAATTTATTTTCTTTACTTGCTTCACTTAAAAAATCATATACATCATCATACATAACATATTTATCTTCGTTATATACAAAATCTTGTGCCAATTTTTCAGCTTGATCTTTGGGATTTCCAACTATATTTTGCTCATTTATTACATTATAATAAAATTCTTTAAATGATTCATATTCTTCTTCTCTAGTTGTCATTTTTACAGATATAAGCGCATTAAATTTATTAAATAAAAATTTTAATTTTTTTAAATCTATTTTTTCTGTTCCTAGTATTCTAAAAAAATTTGGTGTTATAAACCATTCTCCTGTTTTTGGTTTTCCTAATACCAATCCAAAGTCCAAAATTATATACTCTTGTTGCTTAATCATTATTCCTCCATAATCTATTTATTCAATTTATCATACATCAAATATGAATAACCTTTTAAGTTTCTTCTTGTTATATCTAAGTTTAATTCTTTTACAAAATTTAATAATAATTGATTTGCCTCATTTATAGGAATATTTTTATCATATACTTCTATTTCTATAAAATATCCTAAATCTTTAACATTATCTAATGATATCTCGAATAAGTTCTTATATATAAAGCTATCTCTTTCTTTTATTAAATCACATACTTTGTTTATGCGTACACCTTTTAATATATTAATTGTAGCATCTAAATTAGATACTTCTGTCTCATATTCAACAATATGAATATCTTCTTCATCATTTCCCATATATATTTTTTTATAGCATAATATGTATTTATCTTTTTGTATTCTTATTCTAATACATTCGTCATCTATATCTCCACCAAAAAAATGCTGGATTTTCTGGTGAGAAATATATGTCATGTTGTTTTTTATTAGTATGTTTATTATTTTCTTTTTTAAAATAATCAAATAATTTTTTATATTGTTCTTCTTCAATTTCTAATTTTATTTCTATTTCTATACTTGAACTGTTTTTCTTTTTTATTAGCCTTTCGCCTTGTAAGAGTTCATTAATGGTAACACCTAATATTTGTGATATATCTGTAAACAATGATAAATCTGGCATATATTTTCCTGTTTCCCATCTAGATACAGTTTTACTTGTTACTCCTAATTTTTCTGCAAGTTCAGATTGTTTTAAATCTTTTTCTTTTCTTAGTTCTCCTATAAATTTTCCTATTTTTGCTTGATCCATACTTTCACTCCTTTTGGGTTTATTTCATATATTGTATTATGTAACTTTAAGTATAGTAAACCCCATAAATAGCGATTTTATCTAATATCTTGTTCTAATTTTTTTAGTGCTATTTTTCTGCTACTAATGTTATTCTTTTCTTCTGTTTCTAATTCTGCTAATGTTCTACCGTCTTCTAATTCAAATATTTCGTCAAACCCAAATCCATTTTTACCTCTTGGAGCTTCCGATATGTATCCATTTAGTGTTCCTTTATATATTTTTTCTTTTCCTTGTGAATCTACATAAGCTATACATGTTATGAATTCAACTTTTCGTTTTGCTTTTGGAATACCCTCTAATCTTTTTATCAAATAATTATTTCTTTCTTCTTGCGTTGCGTTTTCTCCTAAAAATCTTGCAGTTTTTACACCTGGAAATCCATCTAATGTTTCAATACAAATTCCACTATCATCTGCAATACATGCTGTATTAGTCAACTTATAAATTTCTCTTGCTTTTATTAAGGCATTAGATTCAAATGTTTCTCCATTTTCTTCTATTTCTATATTTATATTCATTTCTTTTAGTGTTTTTATTTCTTCATTTTTAAGTATCTCTTTAATTTCTTTTACTTTTCCTTTATTATTTGTCGCTAAAATAATCATCTTACTTCTCCTATCGGGATTTTAGGAACGTCCCCAAATCCCTCTCCTTGCTAAATTTCTATATATTCATTTCCACAATGTTTTATAAATTTTATTAGATCTTCATATTTTATAGATATTGTTGCAGTGTTTCTATTTGGATGAATTAGTACTTTATTATTTTTTAATTCTTTATCTAGTACAACTGTTACTTTTTGTTCTTTATCGTTTATTATTCCAAGTGGTGTTACTGAACCTAGAGTTAAGCCTAAATATTCTTGTAAATCGTTTTCATTTGCAAAAGATAATCTTTTATTATTAATTTTTTCTGGCAAAGTTTTTAAATCTGCTCTTTTGTTATCTGGTAAAGTATATAAAAATAAATTTTTCTTTATATCTTTTAAAAATAAGTTTTTACAACCTATTCCATCTAAATTCAAAAAAATTTCTTGCACATCTTCTACTGTATATACTGCTCTATGTTCTTGCAACTCATATTCTATATTCATCTCTTTTAAAAGTTCCAAAATATCCATAAATCTTTCTCCTTTTGTTTAAGCTAAAATATCATAAAACATAAAAAAAATCTAGTATAACTAGATTTCTTTTACATTATCTTCAATTAAGTAACACATCTCCTCGTGTGCATCTATATTTTCATTAATTTTATTTGTGTCTAATTTTATATATTTTATAGTTCCATTTGCAAGTACATTTCCTTCTAAATCTAATATTTTTGAATCTACTACAAAAAATTTACTATTCTCTTTTATAATCATACCTTTCCCTATTAATTCTGTATTATATGGTACTGGTTTTCTATATTTTGTATCTAATGACATTGTTACACCAAATTCTTCCTCATTACCTTCTTTATACGCCCATAATGCTCTTAATCCCATCTCATCAAGCATTGCAGTAATTAATCCACCATGTACTCTCCCTGGATAACTTTGATGTTCCTCTCTATATTTAAATTTTGTCATTACACTTCCATCTTCCATATTATAAAATTGTGCATGTAACCCATATTTATTATCCATTCCACATATTGCACACATTTTACTATTTCTTTGTTTACTTACTACTTTCATTTTTCTACCTCCTAAAGTGGATTAAGGGACGTTCCTAAAATCCCTCTTTATATAATTTAAATAAGTAAAAAAGGAACGTCCCTTAATCACTATCCATTATAAAATTTTTTACTTAAATATTTTTCTATTATTCTTCTAGTTGGTATACAAGTATTTTCTGGCATATCATTTACAGCAAACCAATCATATTTTACAATCTCATCTGTTTTTGGCAATTTTATAGTTCCACTATATTCTTCTGCAATTAAACCAAATGTTGCAAATTGTGCATATTTGTTTACATCATTTTGTACACAAATCACTTTTATTTTACTTACATCTAAATTGCATTCTTGTTTTGTCTTTCTAATTCCAGCCTCTTCTATTGTTTCTCCAAATTTTACTTTTCCACTTGGAAGTGTCCACGTGCCTTCTAATCGCATGTCCGAATCTGCTTTTTTTGCATCATCATTTCTAAGTAACATTAATATTTTGTTTTCTTTATTTTTAATTATTATTCCTACTCCAATACCTATTTTTTCCATCTTTTCTCCTTTTGTTTATTTGCTAGCTATATTTTAGCAAACAAAGTTTAAGATTTCAATATAAACTATTCATACAATTTTCTAATAAAAAAACTTTTGGTGACGCGAGCACACGCCACCAAGCTTCTAGATGAAGTAGACTTTGTCCACTCCAACTTGCAACAGGTCTTTTGCCTCTTGTTGCTGCAAGTAAGTATCCTTTTGCAGTAGCTTTCTATCCACAAGAAGTACCGATTCGATGCTTCCGGAAATTGAAGCAACCTCTAGGAATCCTAACCTAATTTCCAGGTTTCTGAAGTTTCTGTCGACCACAGCAACCCCCTTCGAAAGAGAACTCTTCACTCTTCTGTAAAAGAGATTATTAGTTTCCAGTTGAAACGCTTGCCAGTCTTCGATAGCTTCATCAGCCTGGACTTCTGCAGCAATTGCGGAATAATCCACCAGCCAGACTTTTTTCCGAGCCACCAGATTTCTAATTTTTTTACTATCTTCCAGTCCGATTAGTAAAATTAACCGATTCCCTTCAGATAATTTTTTGAAATTAGGTCTTCCCATAAAAAATCCTCGATAGATTTTTCCTCTTTTGCGTGATACGGGGTACAGCTTTACCGTGCTCATTTGAGCCTCTAGTTGCTTTTCCATATACTCCAACCTCCTTGAAATTTATTCACTTTTTATTATACCATTTTCTACAAGTTACCTCAACCATTTATAATATCTTTTATAACTTCACCAGCTATAATTAAACCTGCTACAGATGGTACAAAAGAAATACTTGCAGGAGTTTTATAATCACCATCATTTGGTTTTATTGGCTCTTCTTTTGAATATACTACTTTTAATTTTTGTATACCTCTTGAACGTAATTCCTTTCTCATTACTTTTGCAAGCGGACATACAGAAGTTTTATAAATATCTGTTACTTCAAATTTAGTTGGATTTAATTTATTTCCTGTTCCCATTGCAGAAATTATAGGAATATTAAGTTCGTTAGCTCTGCATACTAATTCTATTTTTCCAGTTACTGTATCTATTGCATCTACTATATAGTCTAAAGAATTATCTAACAGTTTGCTTCCTGGCATAAAGAACTCTGTAGATACATCTACTTCTGCTTCTGGATTTATGCTTAATATTCTTTCTTTCATAACATCTACTTTATTTTTTCCAACAGTAGTTATATTTGCATGTATTTGTCTATTTATATTAGTAATATCTATTGTATCATTGTCAACTAATAGAAATTTTCCTATACCTGCTCTTGCTAATCCTTCTACTACAAAAGAACCTACTCCACCAATTCCAAATACTGCAACTTTGGCTTTAGATAGTTTTTCTAAATTTTCTTTTCCTATTAATCTTTCTTCTCTGCCAAACCCTTCGTACATTTTTCCTCCTAAATATAAAAACTAAACTAATTATACATCTTATTACAAATTATTAAAAGATGCACTAAGCTTTCGTACATCTTTTATAATAAACTATTTCATTTTTTCTTTTATTTTCATTAAAGTATTTAGTGCATCTATAGGTGTTAGAGTGTTTAAGTCAATCTTATCTAGTTCTTGTGCTATTTCTGCTAATTTGTAATTGTATAAATCTAGTTGACCTGCTTGAACTTGTTTATTTTCTTTTTCCATCTTTTTACTACCTAAAATGCTTTTTCTCTCTAGGCTTCTTAATATCTCATTTGCTCTTTTTAATACTTCTTTTGGAACACCTGCAAGCCTTGCAACATGAACACCATAACTTTCATCTGTTCCTCCTCTTACAATCTTTCTTAAAAAGATTACATCTTCGCCTTTTTCCTTAACTGCTATAGAATAATTTTTTACACCTTCTAGTTTATCTTCTAATTCTATAAGTTCATGGTAATGTGTTGCAAATAATGTTTTTGCCCCACATTTTGATTTATCAGAAATATATTCAGCAACTGCCCATGCAATTGATAAACCATCATATGTTGATGTTCCTCTTCCTATTTCGTCTAATATTACTAGACTGTTTTTAGTTGCTTCTTTTAAGATATCTGCAACTTCCATCATTTCTACCATGAATGTACTTTGCCCCATACTTAAATCATCTGATGCACCAACTCTTGTAAATATTTTGTCTACAACACCGATATGTGCTTCTGTAGCAGGAACAAAACTTCCTATTTGAGCCATTAATGTAATTAATGCAACTTGTCTCATATATGTAGATTTACCTGCCATATTAGGACCAGTTATAATTGATAACCTGTTGTCATCATTATCCATATATGTATCATTATCTATAAAACTGCCTGTTGGAAGCATTTTTTCGATTACTGGATGTCTTCCTTCTTTTATTTCTATTTTTCCACCATTATCTACTATTGGCATACAGTAATTCATATCTTCTGCAACAGTTGCAAATGAAGCTAAAACATCTAGAGTTGCAATTATCATTGCAGATTTTTGAAGTCTTTTTACGTTTTTAGCAATTTCTTGTCTTATCTCTGTAAATGCTTCATATTCTAAATTGATAACTTTATCTTCAGCCCCTAGAATTTGATTTTCTAATTCTTTTAGTTCTTCTGTTATATATCTTTCACAATTTGTTAGTGTTTGTTTTCTTATATATCTATCTGGAACTTGTGACAAATTTGATTTTGTTACTTCTATATAATATCCAAATACTTTATTAAATCCAACTTTTAAATTCTTAATTCCTGTTTTCTCTTTTTCTGTTGCTTCTAATTGAATTAACCAATTTTTCCCTTCTGTTGTAGCAGTTTTTAATTTATCAATTTCTTCATTATATCCTAGTTTTATTAGACCACCTTCTTTTACTGTCATTGGTGGATCTTCTACTATTGATTTTTCTATTAGCTCATAAATATCTTTTAGCTCATCTAAGTTATTATAAAGTTCTTGTAACATTGTTGAACTTGTATTTTGTAATACTGCTTTTACTTCTGGTAATTTTGATAAAGAATTTTTTAAAGATATCATATCCCTACCATTTGCATTACCATATGATATTTTTCCTGCTAATCTTTCAATATCATAAACCTTTTTTAGGCTTTCTATAATATCTCCTCTAAGCATTACATTTTCTTTTAGTTCTTTTACAGCATTTAATCTCTTATTTATTTCGTTAACATCTATTAATGGATCATTTATCCATCTTCTTAAATGTCTTCCTCCCATTGATGTAGAAGTTTTATCTAATACCCATAAAAGAGTACCTTTTTTGCTTTTATCTCTCATTTTTTCTGTAAGTTCTAGGTTTCTTCTTGCATTAATATCTAATGACATATATCTAGTTGTGTTATATATAATTATTTTGTTAATATGTTCTAAACTTGTTTTTTGTGTTTGTTTTAAGTACTCTACTAATGCATTTATACTTGCAACAGAAAAAAGTCTTTTATCTATATCTTTTATAGGCTTGTCGTCATTATCAACTAGATTATAATTCTCTACAATTGTGTTTATATCTTCTGAAAAGAATTTATCGTTAAACCTTGTAAAATATATTTCGAATCTTTCTTTTATTTTATTAATTTCCTCTGTACTATCATACATCATACTGTTTACAACTAATTCTGCAGGTGAATATCTTGCAATTTCATCTAGTACTAATGGAAAATTATTATTTTCTTTTATTTCTGTGCTATAAAAATCTCCTGTAGTTACATCACATACTGCAATTCCATAATATATCCCTTTTTTAACAATTGACATGATATAATTGTTTTTCTTTTCTTCTAACATATTAGATTCTATTACTGTACCAGGTGTAACAACACGAATAACTCCTCTTTTAACAATTCCTTTGGCTGTTTTTGGATCTTCTAATTGTTCACATATTGCAACTTTATAACCTTTTGCAATTAATTTTGAAATATAAATTTCAGCAGCATGGTGAGGAACGCCACACATTGGTGCTCTTTCTGCTTGTCCACAATCTTTTCCAGTTAAAGTTAGTTCTAGTTCTCTGGATACTGTTATTGCATCATCAAAGAACATTTCGTAAAAATCTCCTAGTCTATAAAAAAGTATACAGTCTTTATATTCTTCTTTTGTTTCAAGATATCTTTGCATCATTGGTGAATATTCTGCCATTTGTATATTCCTTACCTTTCTATTTTAATCCTAATTCTTTAATCTATCTTTTGTTAATCTATATAGGTTACCTTTATTTTCTCGATTCATCGTCTTGTTCTTCTTTTCCTATTAGTTTTTCATATGCCTCTACAGTTTTACCAGCTCTTCTTATTGTACTAATAGACACTCCTAATTTCTTTGCTGATTCCTTTTTGGTAGTACCTAATTCTTCTACCTGTCCTAGTAACCTCTTGGCTTTTTCATATTTTTTCTCAGCTTCTGTTTTTGAATTACTTATTATTACTTCTCCTTCATCATAATTTTCCAACATAGCTCGAATTAAAATTAATTCAAGTGGTTCAAATACAGATCCCTTATTTTTTGAATTTCCTTTTTGCATTTTTCTTCTTGCCAATTCTTTAGCTGTTTCATATAAAGTTTTATATTCTGCATCGTTTTCAAGTTTGGCTAATTCTCTACTTACTGTTCTAGGTGGTATACCATACTTTCCAGCTATTGCTGTTTGACTTGTTTCATCTTTAATCATTTCTATAAATAGAGCTTTAAAATTTATATGTGAATAATCAGGATGTCTTCTTGCCTCATATTCTATATAGTGTCTTTTTAATTCATCATCATTTGAAGCATTAACATAATCCACTATATTCTCTTTAAGAGTCTGTAAATCTATGTTTTCGCCATCTCTTAAATACAATTCTTTAGCATCGTTTAAAGTTTTTATATTTCCTTCTAGCAAATTTTTTACTATTCTTCCTAATCGTTTTTCATCAATGTCTTTCTTTTGAAGTTCACTTTTATTATATGATAAAACTTTTTCTAATTTTTTTCTTTGCTCACTTCCTTCTGGGAAAATTTGTTTACACATTGTAATAAAAGTTTTTCTATTAATACCATATTGCTTTTCACAATCTCTTATAGACTTTCCTCCTATTACTGCATTAAACATTGATTCAAATTCATTTATCATTTTTAACCTCCAATTGTACATCCTTTTAAATACCACATATGTTCAGAAACAATTTTTAAATCTATTATTTTATTTATTAAATCTTTATCTCCTTCAAATATAACAACCTTATTGCTGTCTGTTCTTCCTGTTAGCATCTTTGGATTGTTTTTACTAGTTCCTTCTACTAAAACCTTTTGAATTGTTCCAACATATTTTTGGTTATTTTCTTCAATTTGACTTTCTACTAATTCTTTTAATTTATCAAATCTTTTGTGTTTTATCTCTTCTGGAACTTGGTTTGGCATTTTATCTCCTGGCGTTCCCACTCTTCTTGAGTATATAAACATATATACTTGCTCAAATTTAACTTTTCTTACAACATCTAGTGTATCTTCAAATTCTTCCTCTGTCTCTCCTGGAAAACCTACTATAATATCTGTTGATAATGTTAAATTTTGGATTTTGTTTTTCATTTTTTTCACTAAGTTTAGATATTGCTCTTTAGTATATTTTCTATTCATTTCTTTTAATACTTTAGTATTTCCAGATTGTAATGGTAAATGTATTATTTTACAAACTTTATCACAATCTGCTATTGCTTCTATTACATCATCTGTAAAGTCCTTTGGATGTGGTGAGACGAACCTAATTCTTTCTATTCCTCCAATTTTATTTATCGCTCTTAGTAATGTAGCAAAAGAATTTACACCTTCATATTCTTCAAATTCTATGTTTTTTTCTTTTTCTACTTTTAAATATGAATTAACATTTTGACCTAATAAAGTAATTTCTTTATATCCTTCTTTAGCTAATTCTTTTACTTCATTTATAATATCTTTTGGCATTCTGCTTCTTTCTCTTCCACGTACATATGGAACTATACAATATGTACAAAAATTGTTACACCCATTCATTATTGTTACAGAAGCTTTTATATTACTGTCTCTTTTTATTGGTAACCCTTCAAAAATTTCACCATCTATATCTATAACATCATTTACTTTTTCTCTTGTTTTTAATGCTTTAAATAAATCTTCTGGAAATCTATATAATGTATGTGTTCCAAATACTACATCTACAAATGGATAACTTTGTTTTATTTTATCTGTAATATGTTTTTCTTGCATCATACAACCACCAATAGCTATAATTGTTCCTTTGGCTTCTTTTATTCTTTTTAATTCTCCTAATTTTCCAAAAAGTTTATCTTCTGCGTTTTCTCTTACACAGCATGTATTAAATAAAGCAATGTTTGATTCTTCAAAGTTGTCTGTTCTAGTATAGCCCATTTCTTCTAACATTCCACATAATTTTTCGGAATCATTTTCATTTAATTGACAGCCCATTGTTAAAATACAATATTTTAAATTTTTATTATTTTTATTTATTTCTTTTATTTCATCTATATATTTTCTTTGCTCTTCTACTTTTTCCACGTTAAGTCCTCCTATTGCCCCTATATTCTATATTATTTTCTAAGTTTTTTCAAGTGATTTCGTGTTCAATATCTTTATAAATATGTAGGTTAGTCAATCATATGTCACACTTTTTTGAAAAATATATACTTTGAGT
>CAKNPW010000031.1 GCA_930990555.1 uncultured Clostridium sp.
AAGAAGCAGCAGAAAAAGCTAAAATAGAATTATCTGGAATGCAACAAACACAAATTAACTTACCATTTATTACAGCAGATAGTACAGGACCAAAACACTTAGATATAACATTAACAAGAGCTAAATTTGAAGAATTAATTAGTGATTTAGTAGAAGCTACAAAAGTTCCAGTAGAACAAGCTTTAAAAGATGCAGGAATTACAGCTAACGATTTACACAAAGTATTATTAGTTGGTGGTTCTACAAGAGTTCCAGCTGTACAAGAAGCTGTTAAGAAAATAACAGGAAAAGAACCAGATAAAGGAATTAACCCAGATGAATGTGTTGCTATTGGTGCAGCAATCCAAGGTGGTGTACTTTCTGGAGATGTTAAAGACTTAGTATTACTAGATGTAACACCATTATCATTAGGTATTGAAACATATGGTGGAGTATTTACAAAATTAATTGACAGAAACACAACAATTCCAACAAAGAAATCACAAGTATTCTCTACAGCAGCAGATGGTCAAACAGCAGTTGAAATTCACGTTCTTCAAGGTGAAAGAGAAATGGCTTCTGGAAATAAAACATTAGGAAGATTCCAATTAACAGGAATTCCAGCAGCTCCAAGGGGCGTACCACAAATCGAAGTTACATTTGATATTGATGCAAACGGTATAGTTCACGTATCTGCAAAAGATATGGCAACAGGAAATGAACAAAATGTAGCTATTACAGCTTCAACAAACTTATCAGATGAAGATATCGAAAAAGCTGTAAAAGATGCAGAGGCACATGCTGCAGAAGATAAGAAAATGAAAGAAGATATCGAAGTTAGAAATAACGCAGAAAGCTTAATCTTTAATACAGAAAAAACAATGAAAGATATTGGAGATAAAATAAGCAACGAAGAAAAATCTAAAGTAGAAGCAGAGCTTGAAAACTTGAAGAAAACACTAGAAGGAAAAGATACAGAAGCAATTAAGAATGCTACAGAAAAATTAACATCTGTATTCTATGAAATAACAGAAAAATTATACAAAAATGCAAATCCAAATGGTGCAGCAGCTGGAACTAATACAGATGCTGGAGCAAATGGAACAGCAGAAGGTCCAAAAACAGATGAAAATGGAAATGTATATGATGCAGACTATAAAGTAGAAGATGATAATGATAAAAAATAATGTTTAATATTGGAGGTTTAAAAGCCTCCAATAATTAAGCTTGTTATAAATTGGAGGATATAATGGCAGAAAAAAGAGATTATTATGAAGTTTTAGGAGTTAATAAAAATGCAACAGATGATGAACTAAAAAAAGCCTTTAGAAAAATGGCTAAAAAATATCATCCAGATGCAAATCCAAATAATAGAAAAGAAGCAGAGGAAAAGTTTAAAGAAGTAAATGAAGCTTATGAAACACTTTCTGATCCTCAAAAAAGAAAGATGTATGATCAATTTGGCTTTAATGGTCCACAAGGATTTGGTGGTCAAGGAGCAGGTCAAGGAGGATATTATTCATATACTTCTAATGGTTTTGACGGATTTAGTGGTTTTGGAGATTTTGGTGATATATTTAGTTCATTCTTTTCTGGATTTGGTGGTTCCTCTGGAAGAAGTAATAGGAATGGACCTAAAAGAGGCAGGGATTTAAGACATGATATAGAAATTACTTTTGAAGAAGCATATTCAGGAATAAAAAAGGAATTTGTTATAAATAGAAATGAAAAATGTACAACTTGTAACGGAAGTGGTGCAAAACCTGGAACAAATCCTGTAACATGTCCAAATTGCCATGGAACTGGTCAAGTAACACAAGTTCAAAACACAATATTAGGACAAATGCAAACAACTAGAACTTGTTCTGAATGTCATGGAACAGGAAAAATTATAAAAGAACCATGTACAACTTGTAGAGGAAAAGGAACAGTAAGAAAACAAGCAAAAGTTACTATAAATATTCCAGCAGGAATTGATGACAACCAAACATTAATCTTGAAAAAAGAAGGAGAGCCAGGTGAAAGAGGCGGAGAAAATGGAGATATTTATGTAACAGTTCATTTAAAGAGACATAGTATTTTTACTAGAAAAGATAATAATGTATTATGCAATATTCCAATTACTATAACGCAAGCTACACTTGGTGCAGAGTTAGAAATTCCAATGGTAAATGGCGAAAAAGTAAAATATAAAATACCAGAAGGAACACAGACAGGAACAAGATTTACTATACGAAATAAAGGATTTAAAGCTATTAATGGAAATTGGCAAGGAGACTTTATATTTACTGTTAATGTACAAACTCCAAAAAAACTAACAAAAGAGCAAAGAGATTTATTAACACAACTTGCTAAAACTATGAATGAACAACCTCCAGTAAAGAAAAGAGGATTATTTGGATAGAATAGGGATTTGGGGACGTTCCTTAAATCCCTATTACTAAATACTATAAAAAAGTCACGTATGAAATTAAATATTCTTGCGTGACTTTTTTTGTGCAATAAAAATTACAGTCAGATGAATTTTAGTATATTTCATCTGGCTGTGAAATGTTATTTGGGTAAAACCGAAGCAATATCGTTAACAATGAAGTTAGAAGCGGATTAATCCGCGTCATTTTCTATTACGTTTTATAAATTTTAAAACTCTGGTAAGTAATATAAAAATAAAAAACAATTCAAAAAATATTACAAAGTTATGTCAAATTATTTTACAGAATTAGAGTTTATATGATATAATGCAAACTATGAAAGCATAAAATAAAATAGGAGATATTATATGGAAATAATATTAGGAAAAACAGCAGGTTTTTGCAATGGAATTATACGAGCAGTAGAGACTGCTAAAAAAGAATTAAAAAATACAGAGAATATAGAATGTTTAGGAGATTTATTACATAATAATCAAGTACTAAATAAATTAAAAGCAAACGGACTTAGAATAATAACTGATATAAAAGAAGCCAAAGAAAGAGTACTAATAAGAGCTCATGGTGTAAAAAAAGAAGTTTATGAATATGCAAAGAAAAATAATATAGAATTAATAGATTGTACATGTCCAAAAGTACTAAAAATTCATGATTTGGCAGAAGAATTGTCAAATAAAGACTATTATATTTTAGTAATTGGAGAAAAATCTCATGCAGAAGTTATGGGAACTTTTAGTTTTTGCGCTAATGGTGAAGTTATAGAAAATTTAGAACAGTTAAAACAAAGATTTCCTGAATTAAATAAAAAAGAAAAATTGGCAGTAGTAACACAAACAACATATAATTTACAAAAATTTTTAGAAATAGAACAATATTTAAAAGACAATATAAAGACACAACTAGAAATATATAATGGCATTTGTAATGCTACAGAAAGTAGACAAAAAGAGACAGAGAAAATATCTAAAACAGTAGAATATATGGTTATAATTGGAGGCAAAAAAAGTTCTAATACAAACAAATTATATGAAATTGCACAAAAAAATTGTAAAAATGCCATTAAGATAGAAGAAGTATCAGAGTTATATAATGAGAATTTTGCTAATATAAATAAAATAGGTGTGATGGCAGGTGCTTCAACACCA
This sequence comes from uncultured Clostridium sp., assembly GCA_930990555.1. GTDB lineage: Bacteria > Bacillota > Clostridia > TANB77 > CAG-508 > Merdicola. Next base: position 3,554 of record CAKNPW010000031.1, read on the forward strand.
CAGGAAAGTATAGAAGAAGTTATAAACTATTTAAAGGAGAGGAATTAACTTGAATATAGAAAAAACTTCAAGCGAATTAGAAAAATGTATATCAGAAGAATCAAAAATATATAAAAATGAATTAATGTCAAAACATACTTCATTTAAAGTTGGTGGAAAGGCTGATATATTTGTAAATGCTAAAAATGAGCAAGATATAAAAAGCATATTAGAATATGCAAATAAAAATGAAATTCCTATAACAGTTATTGGAAATGGTAGTAATCTACTAGTAAAAGATGGTGGTATAAGAGGACTTGTCTTAAGAATAGATATACAAGATTTTAATATAGATCAAATTAATGATGAATATATAATAACAGTAGGTGCTGGTGTAAAAAATGGTTTTGTAGCACAGAAGTTGCTAATAGAGGAGATAGAAGGGTTCGAATTTGCAGCTGGAATTCCAGGCTCTATTGGTGGTGCAATTAGGATGAATGCAGGTGCACATGGTGGAGAAATGAAAGATATCGTTTCAGAAACGAAGTGTATGGATATGAATGGCAATATACAAATATTATCTAATGAGGATCAAAAATTCGAATACCGAAATAGTATTTTTAGCAGTAACAAATATATAATTTTAAGCACAAAATTAAAATTAAAAAAAGGAATATATAAAGAAATAAAAGCAAAAATGGATGAATATGGAGAGTGGCGTAAAGAACATCAACCACTAGAATATCCTTCAGCAGGAAGTACATTCAAAAGAGGAACAGATTTTATTACTGCAAAATTAATAGATGAATGTGGTTTAAAAGGATATAATATAGGTGATGCAGAAGTATCAACAAAACATGCTGGTTTTGTTGTGAATAAAGGAAATGCAAAAGCAAAAGATATATTAAATTTAGTAAAATACATTAGTGAAAAAGTCTATGAAAAATCTGGCAAAAAAATTGAGCTGGAAGTACAAGTAATAGGAGAAGATTAAGAAAACTGAACTTGAAAGGATGTATTAATAAAAAATGAAAGGTTTTATAGAATGGTTTAGACCAAATGCAAGAATAAAAAGATGGATATTTCTTATTCTTGTAGGAATAATACTGGCATGTTATGGAATATCTACAATTATTGTAAGTGAAGAACTTGAAATAGCACAGTTATTATTAATTATTTTATCATTTATTGTAGGTTTTACTTGTATAGTTCTAGGAATTGTATTTATGCAAAAAAGAACTATGGAAATGTTAATAGAATCTACAGATTCAAGAGTAAAAAATAATAGAAAACATATAAATATAAATTCGTTAATATTTAACAAAAAAATCTATTCAGAAGGACCAAAAATTGTAGTAATAGGATCAGGAAATGGACTTGAAACAGTTGTAAGAGGATTAAAACATTATACAGATAATATAACAGCAGTTGTTACGGTATCTTCATATGGGAATATGAAAAAAGAAAGCATAAATTCTATGCCAATAGAAGATATAAAAAATACAGTAATTGCATTATCTAGAGATGAAGAATTAGCAAGTAAATTAATGTATTATAAATATAAAAGTGGAGAATTAAAAGATATTAGTTTTAGTGATTTATATTTTGCCACAATGCAAGATATGTCTAAAGACTTTACAGAAGCTATAGCGAATTCAAATGAAATATTTAATATTATAGGAAAAGTTTTACCAATTACAAATGATGAAATGAGAATATGTGCTGAACTAGAAAATGGTATGATAATAGAAGAAAAAGATGAAATAAAAAAAGTAGTATATGATAAAATTACAAAAATTAATAGAGTTTTTATCTCACCACCCAATTGTAAGGCAACTCCAGAAGTTGTACAGGCCATAAAAGAAGCAGACTGTATTGTAATTGGCCCAGGAAGTTTGTATACAAATGTAATACCAAATTTATTAGTAAATGGTGTATATAAAACAATGAAGGATAGCAAAGCAATAAAAATATATGTAAGCAATATTATGACAGAACCAGGACAAACAGACAATTACACATTAACAGATCATATAAAAGCAATAATAGAGCATACAGGTAAAAATGTTATAGATTATTGCATTTATGATACTGGTGAGATTATTCCAGAATATATTAAAAGATATAATTTAAAAGGTTCGGAATTAGTTGCACAAGATGTTGCAAAAGCAAGAGGATTAGGAGTACGCTTTTTGCAAAGAGATTTAGCATGTATAGAAAATGGATATATAAGACATAATCCAGATTTAGTTGCTAAAGCAATTTCAGAATTAATTTGTGATGACTTAAAATATAGGGACAAACAATCTGACCCACAATATATGTTATTAAAATCCAAATTAGAATATGAAAAACAATTTAATAAAATAAAAAATAAACCTAAGAAAAAAAGAAGAACAAACGAAAATAAAAAAGAAAGAAAAAGTAAATTTTTATCTAAATATGGTAAACGTATAGAAGCAATGCGCAATACAGAAGAAGTTAAGCAAAAAAATAGAGAAATTTTACAAAGCGAAAATAAAGATAAGGAAGAGGAATTTATAGAAAAGTTTATAGAAAAAGTTGAACAGAATAAGAAAAAATAATAATTGGAGGCTTACAAATGAAAATAATGGTAAATAAAGGAGATTTTAAAGATTTAATTCAAAGAGAATGGGTAATATCTAATGGAATAGGAGGATTTGCAGCATCTACAGTTACAGGAGCCAATACAAGAAAATATCATGGACTGCTAGTTGCAGCACTAACTCCTCCAGCAAGAAGATTTTTGGTGTTATCTAAGGTAGATGAATCAATAGAATTTAATGGATGCAAATATCCTTTATATACTAATATATGTGATAATTATATTTCTGATGGGTATAAAAGAATAGAATCATTCGAAAAAAAATATGTACCAACATATACATATAAAATAGATGATATTTTTATTAAAAAAACAATAAGTATGCAATATGGTAGAAATACTGTTGTCGTATTATACAATATTAAGAATGGAAATTATAATTCAAAATTAACATTGGCTCCAATAATAAATTATAGAGATTTTCATCAGGTTAATAAAGATACAGAGTTTAATTTAAGGGAAGATATAACTGGTACAAAGGTAAGAATGATTGTAAAAAACGAAAGTCAAACACCATTTTACATGAAATGTTCAGAGGGAACATATATAGAACATCATAATGATATATTTTATAGAATGTTTTATATAGAAGAAGAAAAAAGAGGTTTTGACCCTATAGAAAATCATGCAATTCCAGGAAGATATGAGATAGAATTAAAACCAAATGAAGAAAAAAATATATCATTTGTATTTTCATTAGAAGAAAACATAGATGAAATAAAAGCAGAAGATATTATTAAGCAAGAAGAAGAGAGATTAAAGAAAATAGTAACAGATACAGGTCTAATAAACGAAAAAGCAGAGGATAAAGAATTAATTGAAGATTTTATAATTACTGCTGATAGTTTTATTGCATACAGACCATCATTTGGACTTCATACTATAATTGCGGGTTATCCATGGTTTTTAGACTGGGGGAGAGATAGTTTAATAGCATTTGAAGGATTACTACTTAAAACCAAAAGATTTGATATAGCAAAAGAAGTTTTATTAACATTTATAAGAGATATAAAATATGGACTTGTTCCAAATGGATATTCAGGGTATGATAATAGACCTTTATATAATAGTGCAGATGCGTCATTATTACTTTTTGAAGAAATAAAAAAATATATTAATTATACAAAAGATTATAAATTTATAAAAGATAATTTTTATGTTAGCTTAAAGAGAATTATAGAAGCATATATTACTGGAATAGATGTTGATGATAACAATATTTATATGGAAAGAGATGGTTTAATCCATTCAGGAACAATAAATACTCAAAATACATGGATGGATGTAAAGATTGGAGATTTTGCAGTAACACCTAGAAATGGAAAAGCAGTAGAAATAAATAGTCTATGGTATAATGCCTTAAAGATAATGGAAGAATTAGCCCAAAAATTTGAAACTAAAAAAATTGCAGAAATGTATGCAGGATTAGCAGATAAAACACAAAAATCATTTAATAGAAAGTTTTATAATACAGCAAAGAAATCTTTATATGATGTTTTGGGAGATGACAGAATAAGACCAAACCAATTATTTAGTTTATCACTTAGTTATCAAGTTTTAAATCCAGCAGGAAAGAATGCCAAAGAAATATTAAAGACTGTAACTAATGAATTATATACAAGACATGGACTACGTACTTTAAATAGAAAAGACAAGCAATATATTGCTACATATGAAGGAGATTCATATAGAAGAGATATAAGTTACCACCAAGGAATAACTTGGCCATGGTTATTTGGTCTATATAATGATGCATACAAAAATGTAATAAATAATACAAAAGAAGGTAAGGTAAAAACAGAACTACAAAAACAATATAATCAATTTATCAAAAATCTAAAGGCAACTACAAAAACAATGATGTATAAAGAAGGTTGTGTACTAAGTATTTCAGAATTATACGATTCAAAACCACCATATTTACCTAAAGGAGCTTTTTCACAAGCTTGGAGCGTTGCAGAAATATTTAGAATAATATTAGATTCAAAAACAGAAGAAGAGGAAGAACAATGAGAATATTAGGAATTGACCCTGGGTTTGCAATAACACGGGTATAGCATAATAGACTATATAGGAAATAAATTTAAACTAGAAACATCTGGTGCTATCTTAACAGAGGCAGGTGAATCTTTTCCACTAAGATTGGAGAAGATTTATACAGACTTAAACAATATAATAAATACATATAAACCAGATGCAATGTCAATAGAAGAGTTATTTTTTAATAATAATGCAAAAACAGCTATAAATGTTGCTCAGGCAAGAGGAGTAATATTAATAACGGCAAGAATAAATAAACTAGATATATTCGAATATACACCATTGCAAATAAAGCAAGCAGTTACAGGATATGGTAGAGCAGATAAAATGCAAGTACAAAGAATGGTAAAGATGATATTAAATACAGAAAAATTACCCAAATTGGATGATATAACAGATAGTATGGCAATAGCAATTTGCCATGCACATTCATCTAAGTTTTCATCTCAATTTAAATTATAATAGGAATAGGGATTTGGGAACGTTCCTTAAATCCCGATTCTATAAGATAAACTAGTGAATAGGAAAAAGGTAAGCTATGAATATGTTAATAGAAGAATTAGAAAAGGAACTTCGGACAAGGAAAGTTAAATAGCATATATGTTTTATATGGCGAAGAAAAATTTTTACTAGAATCAATAGTAAAGAAAATAAGAAAAAATTTTGGAGAATGTATAAATGGAATTAATTATATTAGTATAGATGAAACGAATATTTCAGAACTACTAGCAGATATACAGACTCCAGCTTTTGGATATCCCAAAAAATTAATTCTTGTACGAAATTCCGAAATATTAAAAAAAGAAGGAAAAAGAAAAAATCCAGAGCTTGCTAAAATTAAAACTAGTATTGCAGAATATATAGAAAATAATATTGATGAAATTAATGAAAGTGTAATTTTAGTATTTGTAGAGGAAAATGTAGAAAAACAAAAATTATATAAAGTTTTAGAAAAAAATGGTGAGATATGTGAATTTAAATATCAAAAACCAAACCAAATTATAAGAAGGTTAAAGGCTATTGCTAATGCATATAAAGTTAATGTAGCAGAAAATACATTGCAATATTTAATAGAACAATGTGGACAAAATATGCAAGACTTAATTAATGAGATAAGAAAATTAATAGAATATGCTGGCGAAGGGGGAATAATCAATAAATCAGATATAGATTTATTGTGTACTAAACAAACACAAGCCATAATATTTAATTTAACAGATTACCTAGGAAAGAAGCAAATAAAATTGGCGTTAGAAGAACTAAATAATTTGCTTTATAATAAAGAACCAATTCAAAAAATCTTAATTACATTATATAATCATTTTAAAAAATTATATTTTACAAAAATAGCAGAAAGATATAAACTAGATATAGCAAAATCTTTAAATTTAAAGCCTAATCAAATGTTTTTAGTAAATAAATATAAAATGCAAGCAAAAAGCTTTACAGATTTAGAGATTTCTAATATTATAAAAGAACTGATAGATTTAGACTATAATTATAAAATTGGTAAAATTGATTTAAATATTGGATTAGAAACGATACTATGTAATAATTGCTCAAAGTAAAAGAGGGATGATAAATGGGGTCAAATGATGAATTAATAGAAAATTTAAAAAAAGAAGTAAGAGATGAGCTTAAAGATAAGTTTAACGAAACTGCAGTGGGATATATACATGTTTTTAACAAAAGATTAGAAGAAAAATTAAGAGAACAAGGAATAGAATATAACAAAGAAGAATTTAAAGGTAAACAAATAGACTAAACATAGGAGAAGATTATTATGTTAGATACTAAATTGGAAGAAAATAACGAAGAAAAAAATAAGTTAAAAAGAACAATAGATGCTATAGATAGTGAAACTAATAAAGTATCATATTTAGTAAATCAGAAGGATAATGAAGCTAAAATAGAGTTTTTAAAGAATTTTACAGAAAAAGAATCTAGGGATAAAATAATAAGTAGTCTAGAACATAAAGTGTCTCCAGACTTATTTAAGATTGTCTATTTAGCCCAAAGAATGATTAAAGAATTTGTAAAAGATGTATATACAAATATTCCAGTAGATAAATTAGAAGCAATAGAAATTACTTTTAATAGAACTAATATTATTTTTAATAAATTACCAGAAAATTATAATATGGAAGTTGATGATAAAACTAAAACAATAACAATATCAGAAAAAAGAAGACGTAATCAAAATAAATTATTGGGCTATGTTTTACATGGGTATGCACATTGCTTTTCAAATATGAATAAAAATGAAAATAAAGACGAAATACTAGAAGAAGGAAATGCAGATATTTTTGTTGATTTAGTTGTAAATAATTATATAAAAAATCATCCATTTGAAAGCTTTGGATTCCATATAGATAAAAATTATAGCATAGAGAGTACATATACAGAGGCAAATAGTATAATAAGAAGTAGAATGTATGTACTAGAGAAGTTAAAAATTGACCGAAAAATGTTGCTGGAATTTTTATTAGGAGATAAAGAAAAATATTTAAAAAATATATTTAATGGTGCCCCAAAAAGTGATGAATTTAATTTAAATGAATTTTACGAAAAAAACAAATTTGCGTTACAAGACATAAACAGAGAAAGTATATATTATAGGAAAAATACAATTTTACCAATGTATATTTTACAAGAAAAAATACCAGCAGAGAATATTTTAGAAAAAGAATATAGTCAGTTGGATTTAATCAAAAAGCGTTTTAATTGTGAAAGAATAAATAAAATAAATGCAGATGAGTTAGATGATTTTATAAGTATTATGCAAGATACAGATAGAGTAAAAGATAATTTGGAAGAATTTTTAAGTACAGAGTTAAATGGACTAACTGATATGGAAAAAAGAATGTCTGCAGATAATATTATAGAAAATATTTTAGTTATTTGTAAATATAAAAAATTAAATAATGATATTGCGAAACAAACTTTGGATATTATGCAGTATTTATTAAATGATCTAGAAAGAAATGTAAAGATAGAAAGAAATAGTGAATTAATACAAAAAATTTGTAACATAAGTAATAATATAAAAATCGAAGACAAAGAATTAGAGGATGAATTAAAAGATTCATTATCATACTTAAAGATAAAATTAGAAATGGCAAATGGGGGAAGTCTAACTCCAGACATCTTTTTTAGTAGATTGCAAAGTTCTTTAAAAAATGGTAGTAAGATAGAAAGAAATGAAGAATTAATAGCTTACCAAACTATTAGAGATGAATTAAATATTAGTAAAAAGTAGGAGAGAATTATGGAGAACGAATTAGCACAAGCATATTCAGAAGTATACGAAATATTAAAATATATACCAATGGCATATCTAAATAAAATACCAAAAGATGTATTAAATATTTTTAAAACTAGAAGAGATAGAAATTATAAAGTTAATATAAACCCAAATCTTCCTTTAGAAGACCAAAAACTACATAGAAAAACTTTAATATTACTATCTGTATTAAATTTGGACTATTGGTGCGAGCCAGACGAAAGGGAAGAAATTTTAAATATATATTGGAGAAATGAAAAGGAATCTTATGTAGTTTTAGATGAAGAGAATAATTTGGTACCAAATTATTCTGATACAAGTTTAGTATTGTACCAAGAAGAAAGCTTTATAGAAAGAATATGGAATAAATTAAAAAATTTCTTTAAAAGAAGTTAAGAAAAGAACCACTATACTTTAATTTTAGTTAGTGGTTCTTTTGGCATGTATGACAATTCTATAATCATTTGTATTACCACATGTTGAAAGAGTAATAATAGAGTCTTCACTAGTTATATTTACATTAAAATCAATCTCGCTTCTCGCTTTAATAGTGTTTATATAATTATTAAATTCTTTATAATTAAAATCTGTTTTTAAATAATACTCCTCATCTTCTATTTCATATACAGAAAAAATCTCATATATATTAGCTCCATCAGGTGTTATAAAATATATTTTTTTATGATCTTCTTGGTTATACCAATTAGAGTTTAAATAGTTTTTTAATTTAGAAAACATTTTGCCATTTCTCATATTATGACCATATATAATAATATTTTTATCTGTTCCATCTAATGTATTACGATAATCTGCAAAAATCCATCCAGCAGAATTTTTATTTTTTTTAAAATTATGTGATAGATAAAACTCGTTATTATTTGATTGAACGACAGGATATTCAATATCTGTACCAGGTAATTTTAAAAAACCGACAGTATCAGAATTTTTTTCAATTAAAGATTCGAAATCAATGATGTAATTTAATTTGTTAGCAGTCGTTGTGTTATTTTCTATATTGATACTAGTATTAATTTCTTTAATTATTTCTTCATTTTCCTTATTTTCAGCTAAATATGTAAAGACTTTTATTGAAGAAAGTATAAAAATACTTATAAATATTATAAGTAATATAAAAGCAACTAATTTATTTTTCATAAGTACTCCTTTATAGTAAAAGTATAGGCGATAATAAAAGTTACTATCGCCTAATAGTTTAGTTTACATTTTTCTTTATGTATTTTATTGTATATATAATACCAAAAATAGAAATTGTAGCTAAGATAGCCCAAAGAGTAATATGTGTAGTATCTCCTGTTTTTGGAGAGTTAGAAATATTGTTGTTTTCTTCTGGTAAAGTTGATATTTCATTTCTTTCTGCTGTTTCAGGAACTTTTTCGGTTGTGATATCAATGTTTATATCACTTGAAATATTTGTTAATGTAAGGACATCTTCTTGTAATGGTAATTCTTGCTCTACATTATTTACTTTTATAGATGTAATTTTATAGCCATTATCAGCTTTAATCGTTATTTTAAAATCGGTTCCTTCTAAAACTTCATCTGGATTACTAGAAGTTGAGATTGTTGCACCTTCAACAGGATTAATTGTTATTTTATATTTCGGTATAATTTTGTCTGCAGAAGCAATAATTTTTATATTACCTCTTATTTCTTTAGCTGGAATAAGTAGTTCACCAGTAATATTGTTATAAGTATATTTATCTGAAGTTAATTCTTTTCCATTTAAGCTTACAGTTATAAAATTAGGTAAAGTATAGTTTTCATTAGGTGTTAATACTGCAGATAAGTCATATTGATTGTCTATGGTTTGATTAATATTATGTGTTATATTTGAAATTTCAGATGTATCTATAGATCCTATTAAATGCATATCTTCAGGTGCAATACCTTGCATAGAACCATTTTGAATGTTTAATAATCCACTACCAGCCAATGATGAAGATTTATCTAATACAATATTACCGTTATTTATTATAGTACCATTATTTGTAAGTATAACATCATTATGGATTGTTAATGTAGATTCAGGCGTAACTGTTAAAGTTTCATCACTAGTTATGGTTAAATTTTGTGGTAAGTTAACATTTCCATATACATTACCTACATTACCTTCAAAAACAATTCCAGATTGAAGATTTTGATTATCTAAAACAAAATGATTAGTTTTAATTATAGCATTTCCATTAGCTCCTGTAGAAAAATTAGATTGTGAGCCTTGTAGAGCAAAAAGTGGATCATTAGATTTTCCGGCTCCAATTCCTGATGTATTATATTCATTTGTTGCATCTATAATTCCACCTGTAATGGTAATATTGCCACCACCATATCCGTGTTGTTTACCACCACCATAAGAGCCATAATATCCACCACCAATACCAGCAGCGTATCCACCACCATAAGCTGTAATATTTCCACCGTGAATTGTGATATTACCTACGATGTCTTGGGCATATCCACCAATACCAGCAGCATAGTAATGATTAGATGGGTGTCTTTGGAAACCAATTGCAATTAATTTTCACATATTGGTTCCTGTAGATTGTGCATAAATAGTAAGTGATTGATTTGCATTAACAGATATACCACTATTAGCAGTTAGTGTTGCGTTATCTGCCAATATAAGATGAACATTACCTTTAACATTTGGGCGAATATTAAATGTAAGATCATTTTTTACAATATACCAAGTAGTCGTATCTTCGGTTCCCCATTCAGTTAAATCTTCGGCTAATTCAATACAATGATCTTGAGTTTGAATTATACCATTTTCGTCAAGATATTTTTCACTGCTATTAGCTAATAGTTGTGTTGGTAAAAATAAAGTTAAAATTATTGCTAATGATAGCAATGTAATTCCAATTTTTTTCATTTGTAATCCTCCTTTTATATAATATATCTGTTAAAATTTTAACATACTATAAAATTTTGTCCAATAAAGTCGTATAAAAAAATAATTTTTTCTTAAAATATAAATAGAAGTATTAACAAGAGGAGGAGGTTATTTTTTTATGTTAGATTTTAGAACAGACCTTGCTGATGAAAGAAAAGATTTGTATAAAAAAGCAAACAATATAGAAAATGAGATTGATGGGATAGAAGCAAATGAAGAACAAATAAATAACAATATAAAAGTTACACGAGTTAAGATAATGAATGAACAAGGAGAAAGAGCACTAGGAAAAGTAAAAGGAAATTATGTAACAATAGATATGAAAAATATGAAATATATTGGAGAAGAAGAAATCCAAAAGGCAAGTGAAATATTATGTGAAGAATTAAAGAAGATGATAGATGAATATGTAAGTAAAGAACAAGAAATATTAGTAGTAGGTTTAGGAAATATATATGTTACACCAGATGCATTAGGCCCTAAGGTAATAAATGAAATAGATATTACAAGACATCTATTAAAATATGTACCACAATATTTAGATAAAAACACAAGACCAGTAAGTGCGATTTCACCAGGTGTTTTAGGAACGACAGGAATAGAAACAGCAGAAATTTTAAAAGGAATAGTAGACAATGTAAAGCCTAAGCTAGTTATAGTTATAGACAGTTTGGCGTCTAGAAGTATGGAAAGAATAAGTAGTACAATTCAATTAGCAGATACAGGAATTGTTCCAGGGGCAGGTGTAGATAATGCTAGAAAGGAATTAACTATAAAAACTTTAGGAGTCCCAGTAATTGCGTTAGGAATCCCAACAGTTGTAGAAACAGCCGTTGTAGTAAATGATTGTTTAGATGTTTTTATAGAAAAATTACAAGAAAAAGCAGAATCTAATGAATATTTAAATAAATTAAAAGAAGAGGATAATTATTTAGAAATAAAAGAAGCATTAATACCAAAAGATTTTAATTTTATAGTTACACCAAAAGAAATAGATTCATTAGTAGAAAATATGAAAGATGTAGTTGCAAGAGGTATTAATATGAGCTTATAGTGATTAGGGAAATGGGGACGTTCCTTTTTTTCCCTATTTTTGTTTTATAGCCAAGAAAAATAAAGCAAATTGGCTTAATTTCCAATTTGCTATAAAAATTCCTATTGCAAATAGGGATTTTTAGGAACGTCCCTAGATCCCGATATAAGTTCTATTCTATTTTCAAAAATACATATCAAAGTTTTTATGAATTCATCAGGTTCTTTTTCTAAATGAATTATTATCTTTTGAGGTAAAAGGGTAAGAAGTGTATTAAGTACTATATCATTTTCTGAAAAGGAAACATCAGAAATATAATTTAAGTTAGCTAGGTCATCTGTGAATGGTATTTTTTTGTGCTTACTGTCAAGTATTATAGAAGAGGTATTTTTATAAATAAAATGTACAGTATTTATATTAGAAGGTTTAGAATTTACATAGGATTTTAGCAAGCTAATAAATTCTTTGTATTCTCTATCTACTACAAATTCATTTACAAAAGTATCTACAACATAGTCTAAGATTTTCATATAATTTGAAAGCCTAAAATGGATAAAGCCACTTAAAATCATAGATTTATTATTTGTAATATATTTAAGTGTTGCTATATAAATATGTTCAATTCTTACTTGATATTCAACTGTAGATTTATCTGAAAGGTAATTTAAACACTTATCCAACACACTTTCTTGTTCGCTTTCGGAAAAATAAAAATAATTAGATTTTATAATTGATTTTAACAATTTTTCTTCATAAAAATTTAATATTAATGAAACTAAATTATTTGAAAGTTCATTGTAAAAGGCAGAAATATTTTCACCAGTGTAATGAATAATTATGTTTTCATATATCTTAAATTTTCTTATAGAAATATATGTGTTAGGAAAATTGAAATTATTTAGTAGATAAGCTAGTATCTTTTTATTATTTGTCTTAATACAAAATGATTTCATAAAAAATCTCCTTTCACATATATGTAATATTATCTACTAAATAAAGTATCATTATACATATAATATGAAAGAAGAATGGTTTTGCAACTTGTATTTTAGTAATAAATCATATAATCAATTTCATCAAAGATTTTATCTTTTTTATAGATTTCTTCTAAATATTCTTTATCAATTTTATCATCTTTTATTTGGTAATATAGCTTAGTAAATCTACCAATATGATCCTTAATTCTTTTTTTTGCATAATCTACCATTGTCTGATTTGTAATAATAAATAACCAATCACTACTTTGAGCAAGTAATAATTCTCTTGCACATTGATTTAAAGCAAATCTCTTTAATTCATCTTGTTCATTAGGAAATAGGTGAGTAAGTTCAACCATTCTATCCCCAGCTTTATGAAGATGTCTATGTACATAGTCATTTAATGGATTAAGCCATACATAATTATAACCATTTGCCCCCCAACTAGATCTACAAGGAGATGCAACCTGAATATTTGGATATTTATCTATATATTCACTAGGTGTAATAAGCTTAAAATTACAATCATCATAATATATTTTTTTGAATAATATATATAACCAATCTGGACCTTCATACCACCAGTGTCCATATAATTCTGCATCATAAGGGCATAGAATAATAGGTGGGTGATCCATATAAGGTGCAATATCATTAATTTGCTTTACTCTACAATCAAAGAAATGACCAGTTTGTTTATATATTGAATCTTGAGCCCATTGTAAATTATAATAATCCTTTTGGTCTGTTTTTCCAGTAATTCTATAATATTTAATACCAGTATTAACTCTTACGCCATCATGAGCAATATATGGCTTAATATAATCATAATCCGCTTCATAACCAATATCTCTATAAAATTCTCTATAGTTAAAATCACCAGGATATCCATTTATAGAGCTCCAAACTTGTCTTGAAGATTCCATATCGCGTCCAAATGCAATTAATCCACCAGGGGATACTATTGGAGCATATGTACCATATATTGGTGTAGGGTCTGCATATAAAATTCCATGTGATTCTACAATAGCATATTCTATTCCAAATTCTTTTAAATATTTATCTGCTTCTGGAACATAACCACATTCTGGAAGCCAAATTCCTCTAGGTTGTCTTCCAAAATATTTTTTATAAGTTTGAACACCTACAGCTATTTGTGCTCTTACAGTTTTTTCATTAACATATAGGATAGGGAAGAACCCATGTGTTGCTCCACAAGTTATTATTTCTAAAACTCCAATATCTTGAAAATGCTTAAAAGCTTGTATTAAATTACGGTTAAAAACTTTTTCGAATAGATATAAATCGTTGGAATATCTATTTAAATAATATTTAGAAAGCTCATTTAATCTAGAGTCATAAGCAGTTCTTTTTACTTCTTTTTCACAAAGTTCAATATGCTCTTTTAAATAATGAATATATTTTTTTTGAAGTAATTTATTGTCTAGCATCCAAAGTAAAGGTGGTGTCATAGACATTGTTATTCTAAATTCGACTTTTTCATCTACTAATTTTTTAAAATTTCTAAGAAGAGGAATATAGGTTTCTGACATTGCTTCAAATAACCATTGTTCCTCTAAATAGTCATCACTTTCAGGATGATGTATAAAAGGTAAGTGTGCATGTAGTACAAAACTTACGTATCCTTTTACGTTTTTGCTCATTTTAATACTCCTTTAAATTATTATTTTCGTATAAACATTAATATCACCTATAAGAATTTTTCTTAAAAGGTGATATTAAAAAATTCTATTTAAATTTTGAAGAACTTAAACTATTTGATGATGGATTTTGTATTTTATCAAAAGAGTCCAAATCTTCATCTTTATAAAACTTCTTATAGAAATCATTAATTTTATATACTTTTCCAATACTTTTAACAAAATTAAGACTAGCTATATTTTTAGCAGTTACTGTATTATCTTTTACATTTTTAAAATATATCATTTCTTGTGTTTTCTCGAAAAGAATATGATCATTAGGAGATTCTACTTCGTTAGATGATGTTATAGGAATATAACTTTGAGTTATCTTAGGAGTTGTTTTAACTTCTGTGACTTTGCCATTATACATAACTTCGAAAGGCTTTCTTCCTAATTCTATTTTATATTTACATTTACTATCATTAACATTTAAATACCAACAATTAGCAAAATCATTTATTTCTACTTCGAAATTGTAACCTTTTGTTTCATTATGAACTATAAGTACAGGTTTGGTTTTTTCGAAAAAGTCTTCTCCATAAGTTTCTTTATATTTTTCTCTGTCTTCGTCAGATATATCCCAATAAATAAATAAAGTTGTAGGTGTTTGATAAAGTAATTTAACTATTGTTTGATTATACCTATATGGTAAATCGTAATATTCTGCAATAGAGAATTCTTCGCCACTTATAGTAGTTGGCTTTTTTACAGTCTCTTCTTTTTCTGTACTTTTTATAGATTCTTTAGTTAACGTTTTTACCGCCTTTTTAGTTGTTTTTGTAGTAGTTTTCTTTACTGGAGTTTTTTTCTTTTTTGGAGCAATAGAATCCACTACTTTTTTTATAATAGTAGAATTTTTGGTTGATTTTGTAGCTGTCTTTTTTGCAGTTGTTGTTCTTGTAGATGCTTTTTTAGCAGTTGTTTTTGTTGTTTTAGGAGCTACTTTACTTGCTTGTTTAACTTCTATATCATTTTTTTCTTCTTTTGCTTTTCTTGGCATTTAATTTCCTCCTTTGTGTCAAACCATAATTAATATATATACTATATCAAAATAGAAATAAATTCAATAGAAAAAAGACAAAAATATTATAAAGAAAATACTAAAAATTATTTGACAAAAATAAAACTATAATAGATAATATAATAAGTTAAGTACGACAGATAAAATGCAAAAAAACTAAGGAGGAAATATTAATGTATATATTTAATAAAATTACGGTAAATCCACAATTACCAAAAAGAGTAGGAGAATTATTAGATATTACAAACAATTTATGGTGGTCTTGGAATTCAGAATTTTTAAGATTATTTAAAGAAATTGATTCTGATTTATGGGAAACAGTAGGAAAAAATCCAGTAAAATTTTTAAAGTTAGTTTCTCAAGATAGATTAGAAGAAGTAGCAAAAAATGAAGAATTTCTAGCTAAATATGACGAAGTTGTAAATCACTTTAATTCATATATGCAAACAAAAGAAACATGGTTTTCTAAAAATTATCCTAATAATGCAAATGATTTAATTGCATATTTTTCAGCAGAGTATGGGATAGATGAGATAATACCAATATACTCAGGTGGATTGGGAATACTTTCTGGAGACCATTTAAAATCTGCAAGTGATTTAGGCTTACCTTTTGTTGCTGTAGGATTATTATATAAAAATGGATATTTTAACCAAAAAATAGATGGATACGGAACACAAAAAACTGAATATACAAATATAGATTTAGATAATTTACCAATTTTACCAGTAAAAGATGAAAATGGTGATGATTTAATAATAGATGTAGATTTTCCAGATAGAAAATTATATTTAAAGATATGGAAAATTGTTGTTGGTAGAATTTCTTTATATCTAATGGATTCGGATATAGATAAAAATATAGCAGAAGATAGAGTTGTTACATTAAGATTATATGGTGGGGACCAAGAAATGAGAATAAGACAAGAGATTGTCTTAGGTATGGCAGGAATAAAATTATTAAAACGTTTAGGGTTAAAACCAAATGTATACCATATGAATGAAGGTCATTCTGCTTTCTTAACTTTGGAAGTAATCCAAAATATAATGGAAGAAAAACAAATATCATTCGAAGTAGCAAAATTAATGTGTTCAGCAAAAACAGTTTTTACAACACATACGCCAGTTCCAGCAGGAAATGATATATTTCCAATAGAATTAATGGATAAGTATTTTTCTAACTTCTGGCCAAAACTTGGAATTTCGCGCGAAGATTTCTTAAGATTAGGAATGAATAATACACAAGGTTTAGAGCAAGGTTTTAATATGGGAATGCTTGCATTAAGAATAGCTGGTAAAAAGAATGGTGTAAGTAAATTACACGGTGCAGTATCAAGAAGATTATTTTCTGATGTATGGCCCAATATAGCACCAGATGAATCACCAATAGAATATGTAACAAATGGAATTCATACATGCTCATGGCTTGCACCATCAATGAAAAAATTATTTAACCAATACTTAAAACCTTATTGGCAAGATAATATTCAAGATGATGAAACATGGAATGATATTAAAAGCATTCCAAATAAAGAATTATGGGATACACATACAGAAAGAAAGAAAAAATTATTTGCATTAGTAAAAAATAATATAACAACTAGACTAAAATCTAGTGGATACAATTATGAAGAAATAAATGAAATAGTTTCTAAATTAAATCCTAATGCTTTAACAATTGGTTTTGCAAGAAGATTTGCAACATATAAAAGAGCAACTTTAATATTTAGAGATTTAGAAAGATTAACACAATTATTAAATAATCCACAAAGACCTGTTCAATTGATTTTTGCTGGTAAAGCACATCCAGCAGATAAAGAAGGTCAAGACTTAACTAAATACATTCACGAAGTTTCTATGAAACCTCAATTTAAGGGAAAGATTTTCTTGCTAGAAAATTACAATATAGCAATGTCAAGATATTTAATAAGTGGTGTTGATGTTTGGCTTAATAACCCAAGAAGACCAATGGAAGCTTCTGGTACAAGTGGACAAAAAGCATCTGTAAATGGTGTAATTAACTTTAGTGTATTAGATGGTTGGTGGGCAGAAGGGTATAACCAAAAAAATGGTTGGACTATAGGTGATAATACAGAATATCAATCTTATGAAGAACAGGATATTGCCGATAGTGAAAGCTTATATAATACTTTAGAAAATAAAATTATTCCTTTGTACTACGAAAATAAAAAAGAAGATGGGGTATCTGACAAATGGATGGAAATGTTTAAAAATTCGATAATTTCAACAGGTGGAAGATATTCAACATCTAGAATGGTAATAGAGTATACAAGAGATTATTATATTGAACTTATAAAACTATATAAAAATCATTATCAAAATTTAGAGGATGTAATTGATTTTTCTAATTGGAAAAGAAATATGTATGCAAATTGGAAAGATATAAAAATAACTCAAAATAATAATTTAGATAATATAACGATAGATGCAGGTAACCAAATAGAAGTACATTGTATAGTAAAATTACCAGAAAATATAGATTGCAATTCAATCAGAGCAGAAGTATATTATGGCAAAATATTGGAGAACGGAATAATGGAACAAATCAAAACAGTTCCTATGAATCTAATAGAAAAAGATGATGAGAATAGAACATATAAATACTCTGCTAAGATAGAATTAAAAACAGGTGGTAACTATGGGTATACATTCAGAGTTATGCCACAAACAGATATGATGCTAAATACAGCTAACTTAGATTTAATACAATGGGTAACAAGATAGGGATTTAGGGACGTTCCTTAAAATCCCTATATAATAAAAAATGAACTTTAGGAGACTAAGGTTCATTTTTACTTGTCTAGAAATATTTTTTTATACCAATTTATGAAATTAAAAAGTTTCTTATTTCAAAAATAATACTTTTATTATATAAATATTTTAACAGAAAGTAATAGTATTTAGAAAATAACCATATCAAAATCCTTGCATAAAATATTAATATGATATAGAATAAACACAAAAAAAGGAAAAGAGGTATTGCCATATGAAAGATTTAAAAATAGACTTAAGCCATACAAAATTAGAAGAGGAAGAAATATTAAAATATTCAGAAAAAGTAGTAGATATACACAATGAACTATATAAGAAGGCTGATGATGAAAAAGAATTTTTAGGATGGCTTAAACTTCCAACTGATTACGATAAAAAAGAATTTAAGAGAATAGAGAAAACTGCTAAAAAAGTCCAAAGAGATTCTGATGTATTCCTAGTTATAGGAATTGGAGGCTCATATTTAGGTGCAAGAGCAGTAATAGAGGCTATGAATAATAATTTCGCAAATGCTATGCCAGATGAGAAAGCAAAATACCCAAAAGTAATATTTGCAGGAAATAATTTAAATCCTGACTATATAAATGATATTATAGAATTCATAGGTGATAGGGATTTATCTATAAATGTTATATCTAAATCGGGAACAACTACAGAACCAGCAATTGCATTTAGAATATTTAGAGAGTTTTTAGAGAATAAATATGGAATAGATGAAGCAAGAAGTAGAATTTACGTAACAACAGACAAGAAAAAGGGAGCCTTAAAACAACTTGCAGACAAAGAAGGATATGAAGAGTTTGTTATTCCAGACAATGTAGGTGGAAGATATTCCGTTTTAACAGCTGTTGGATTACTACCAATTGCAGTAGCTGGAATTGATATAGATAAATTAATGCAAGGAGCATTATCTGCACAAAATAAATATGCAGAAGAAAATTTAAAATATAATGATTGCTATAAATATGCGGTAGCAAGAAATATTTTATATGAAAACAAAAAAAACATCGAATTATTAGTAGATTATGAACCAAAATTACACTATTTTATAGAATGGTGGAAACAATTATATGGTGAAAGTGAAGGGAAAGATTTAAAAGGAATTTTTCCAGCGGGAGTAGAATTTACAACAGACTTACATTCTATGGGGCAATATATTCAACAAGGAAGACGTAATTTATTCGAAACAGTATTAAATGTAGAGAAATCAAAAACAGATATAAAAATAGAAGCAGATGAAGATAATTTAGATGGATTAAATTATCTTGTAGGAAAAACATTGGACTATGTAAACAAAAAAGCTATGGAAGCAACAATTGCAGCACATGTTGATGGAGATGTTCCAAATATCTTAATAACAATGGAAAAATTAGATGAAGAGAACTTAGGACAACTAATATATTTCTTCGAACTTGCATGTGCAATGTCTGGTAAACTATTAGGAGTAAATCCATTTAACCAACCAGGTGTAGAAGCATATAAAAAGAATATGTTTACATTACTTGGAAAACCAGGATATGAAAAATAATAGTGGTTGATGTCGAGAAAACAGGGCACTTTTTATAAAATGTACTGAACCCAAAAAGTTGGACAGTATAAATTAGGCTACTAAATTGGAATGTT
>CAKNPW010000032.1 GCA_930990555.1 uncultured Clostridium sp.
TTCAAAGTATATATTTATCAATAAAGTGTGACATATGTTTGACAAACCTACATAAGAAAATATTTTAAATATTTTCACAAACTGGACAAAAAAAGTAATTATAATATATAATAATTATGTATAAGGAGCGGGAATTTATGGTTAGTGAGAATATTTTAGTAGTAGATGACGAATCACGAATGAGAAAATTAATTAAAGATTTTTTAGCTCAAAAGGGATATAGCATTTTAGAAGCTTCTGATGGCGAAGAAGCTCTACAAGTATTTGAGGAAAATCAAAATAAAATTAATTTAATATTATTAGATGTAATGATGCCAAAATTAGATGGATGGTCAGTTTTAAGACAAATAAGACAGATTTCACAGGTACCAATAATAATGCTTACAGCAAGAGGAGAAGAACAAGACGAACTATTTGGGTTTGAATTAGGTGTAGACGAATATATTTCTAAGCCATTTAGCCCTAAAATATTGGTAGCAAGAGTTGAAGCAATTTTAAAAAGAACAAGAAAAGAAACTGATAAAATTAAAGATTATGGTGGAATTGTCATAGATCCAGAAGGAAGAACTGTAAAAGTTGATGGAAAACAAATAGAATTAAGTTTAAGGGAATATGAGTTATTAAAATATTTAGTTGATAATGAAAATATTGCTTTATCAAGAGATAAAATATTAAACAATGTATGGAATTATGATTATTATGGAGATTCTAGAACGATAGATAGTCATATCAAGAAAATTAGACATAAATTAGGAAAAAAAGGTAAATATATAGAAACTATGCGTGGCGTTGGGTATAAATTTGAGGTAAAACAGTGAAAAAAATAAGTAAAAAATATAATTCCATACGTTTTAAACTATTTATAACACTTGCTTTATCTGTTGTAGTAATAATATTATTTCTAATTATACTAAATAATATAGTCTTAGAATCTTTTTATTTATATACAAAGCAAGGTGCTCTTGTAGATATTTTTGATGAAGTAAATAAAGCATATAATACAAATCAATCAGAAAAAGTAATAACTAATATTTTATCAAATTATGCAGCCAAAAGTAATTACGATATTATATTAGAAACGCAAGATGGTATTAATTTATATACATCAAATGAAAACTTTATTCAAACGATAAATGAAATGAATGCATTGAGAAGTGACACAAATAAAAATATAATTTATGCAAACAAAAATGTTAATATAAAGAAAGTTAAAGATCCAACAGACAATATTACATATATATTATTATCTAGCTCTCTAGACAATAATTATAATTTGTATATAAGAATGCCAATATCTTCAATTCAAGAAAGTGTTAAAATTTCTAATACATTCCTATACTTAATTGGAGGAATAACATTAATAATTGCAGCAATTTTAATAACATTTATTTCTAAAAGATTTACAGAGCCTATTCAGGAATTAAATGAAATTGCGGAAAAAATGGCAAGGCTTGATTTTAGCAAGAAATTTCATCCAAAAGATGTAGATGATGAAATAAATGAATTAGGAAGAAGTATAAATATTATGTCAGATAAATTAAAAGCCACAATACAGCGATTACGTAATTCTAATATTGAACTAGAAAAAGATATAGAGGAAAAATCTAAAATAGAAGAAATGAGAACACAATTTATATCAGATGTTTCACATGAGTTAAAAACGCCAATAGCTTTAATACAAGGATATGCAGAAGGATTGGTAGAAAATGTTAATTCAGATGAAGAAAATAGGCAGTTTTATGCAAATGTAATCCTAGATGAAGCAAACAAAATGGACAAATTAGTAAAGCAATTATTAGAACTTATGAAACTGGAATACGGTAAAAGAGAATTCCAGAATGCAAATTTTAATATTACAGAACTAATTAACGAAGTTATTAGAAAATCAAAAGTAATGCTTGAAGAAAACAATATCGAAGTTAGGATGGATATGCCAGAAGAAGTTATGGTATTTGCAGATGAATTTTATATTGAACAAGTTGTAACAAATTACTTTACAAATGCTATAAAACACGCAAAAGAAGTATTTAATGAAAAATACATAAAAATTAAGGTGGAAATTAGAAAAAAGACTAACAAGGTTAGAATTTATGTATTCAATACTGGTGAAAATATTGAAGAAGAAAATTTGCAAAGAATATGGAGACGTTTTTATAAGGTGGATTCTTCAAGAAATAGAGATAATGGAGGAACAGGTATTGGATTGGCACTAGTAAAAGCAATAATGAATAATTACAATAATGATTTTGGAGTACAAAATAAGGATACTGGTGTGGAATTTTATTTTGACCTAGATATTGGTAAATAAAATAGTAAGTTAGGGATATTCTATTGACTATGCTAAGCATAGTTGCCAGAACCAAATTAAAGTTGGAAAGGGATAGAAATCCCTATTTTTGTCGAATAATGTCTTACGAAAAAGCTTTACAAAAAAGATATTATAATGTAATATAATGGAAATTGCAATTTTAATCATTATATTTTGTTCAAAAATAGGTGGTGGTATCCATATGTAATTTTAGTCATAAAAATATTATTTTAATTTCTTTTATAATTTCAATACTAATTTTCATTTTTTTAGATCAAATGTTTTTTAAAAATCAAAGTGAATTTTTCGAAAATTCTTTAGAAAAAATTATTCCAGATAATATAGAAATAGAAGTGAAAAATTCTAATAATACTGTAACTATGTTAGAACAGTCGCAAAATAACACAACCGTTCAAGAAATTTGGCAGATAGAAATTCCAAAGATTAATCTTGTTGCACCTATAGCAGAAGGAACAAGTGCAAATGTTATGAATGAATATGTAGGACATTTTGAAGAAACACCAAAGAATAAAGGAAATGTTGGTTTAGCAGCTCATAATAGAGGCTATAAGGTTAATTATTTTCAAGATTTAAAACTTCTACAAAAAGGCGATTTAATTATTTATACATATAATGGTAAAATATCTAAATATAGTGTAGATGAGCTTGGAATTATAAAAGATACAGATTGGAGTAAATTAGAAAATAATAATCAAGATAAATTAACATTAATAACTTGTTTGGAAGATGAGCCCGAATATCGTAGATATATACAGGCTATAAAATTATAAATAAAAAGGAGAATAAAAATGAAAAGAATAATTACAAAATTTATAATAATTTTTACAATAATTGTATGTACGTTAAATGCAATTACATTAACTACATTCGCAAATATTAATAAGAAAAATTTATATTCTATAGGAGATTGTGGTAGGTTATTAAAAAAAGGAGATATTGTGGTGAAAACATATATTGTTGTATATAATGATAATGGCAAAGAGTATCCAGCATATTGTTTAGATAAAAATAAAGCAGGTGTTGATGACAATATAACTTATGATATAACATTAGATGGAATTATTAAAAATGTATATATTTGGAAGGCCATAACTAATGGCTATCCATATAAAACTCCAGAAGAGATGGGATGTAATTGCATAGGAGAAGCATTTATGGCTACCAAAATGGCAGTATATTCAGTATTATATAATTATACAATAGATGATTTTTCACCAATAGGAGAAGCGGGACAAAGAACATGGAATGCTTTAAATAATATATTGTTAAAAGTTAATGACGGAAATAATATGCAAATTTCGGCAAACTTAAATATAATAGAGGAAAGTTCTAACTGGGAAGAAAATAAAGAAATGCCAGGTTGTATAAGTAAAGATTTCTTTGTTAATTCTGAAGGACCAATGAATTCATATACAATAACCAAAGAAAATGCAACAGAAGGTACAATAATAACAGATATAAATAATATGCCAAGACAGGAATTTAAATCTAATGAAAAATTCAGAATATCTATTCCTATAAGTGAATTAAGCGATGGAGGAAGTATGAAATTAAAAGCTATAGCAAATGTTGAAACAAAACCAATATTTGTAGGTAAAGCGGCCAATTCAAATAATCAAGACTATGCAATAACAGGTATATCATATGAAAATGGAATAGGAGAAAAAGAGATTTATTATAGTAAAAATGAAACTAGACTAAAAATAATAAAAAAAGATGAAACAGGGAAAAAAGATTTAGCAAATGCTGTTTTTCAGTTATTAGATAGAGATAAAAAAATAATTATTTCAGAGCTTATAACAGACAAAAATGGAGAAGTAACAATAGAAAATATAGTTCCAGGAACATATTATATAAAAGAAATACAAGCACCAGCAGGTTATATTTTATACGATAATTATATACAGATAAGACCAGAATTTAATGAAGAATTGACAGTTACAATAAAGAATACAAAAGAGGAAAAACCAGAGATACAAATATCAGAAAATCATTTGAAAATAGAAAATGAAATAAAACGACTACCAAAAACTGGAATGTAAAAAATAAATAGATAAAGAATTTCATTGACAGATATTTTTCAAAAATATATAATTATGTAGAACTTGACTAGAACTAACGAAAAGTGGGAATATTCATATAGGAGGAATATTTGTAATGAAATTTCAAGAAAAAAAAGATAATAGAAAACTAAAGAAGATAAGTTTACTTGTATTAATTGTAATTATAATAATAGCAATAATTATTGGAATTATAATAGCTATAAATAAAAGCAAAGAAAATTATACAGTAGAACAAATATCAACTGCAGATATAAACTATTATAAAATTATTAGTGATGGTAAATCTGGAGTTATAGATAAAGCTGGAAATGTTATTATTGAACCAGAATATAACACAATAAAAATTCCTAATCCAAAAGAAGCAATATTTATTTGTGTATATGATTACAATGCTGCATCAGGAGAATATAAAACTAAAGTATTAAATGAAAAAAATGAAGAGATATTAACTAATTATGAAAATGTAAATACTATAGATATAAAAGAAATTGTAAGTAGCATTCCTTATGAAAAAACAGTGTTGCAATATCAAAAAGATGGAAAATATGGAATTATAGATTTCAGTGGAAAAGATATAACTAATCCAATATATGAAGAAATAAAAAATATGCCCTATAGAGAGGGTGAACTAATAGTAAAAAAGGACGGTAAATATGGTGTTATAAATATAAATGGCGGTAAATTAGTTAATTTTGAATATGATTATATAACAGGGGATAATTATTATAGTACAGATAAAGAATATGCATTAGATGGATATATAGTTGGAATAAATGATGAAAATGGAAAGATGCAATATGGATATTTAAATAGTAATAGAGAACAGTACTTAGAAACATCATTCGATAGAATATATAGAATGAATAATGTAAAAGATGATGAGAATGCTTACCTAGTAGCAGAAAAAAATGGGAATATCCAATTGTATAAAAATGATAAAGTATTGCTAGATAATAATTATCAATCTATAAATTATAATGAGGACAGCGGTTTATTAATATTACAAAAAGATAATAAATTTGGAGTAACAGATTTAAATGGTAAACAAATTTTAAATATAGATTATAATCAAATTCAAATACCAGGAGATTATATAATAGCAACTAAAGATGGAAATTCAGAAACTTTTGACTTAGCAGGTACAAAACAGGAAAAACTTAGATATGCAAATGTGTTAATGACTGATAATGAAAATTATAATATAACAATAGATACAAATGACAAATATGGAGTTATTTCAAAAAATGGTACTACATTAATAGAAAATAATTATAATTATATACAATATTTATATGACAACTATTTTATCGTAGGAGGAGATTCTGGTAAATCAGGAATAGTAAATGATAAAGGGGAAGAAATTCTTCAAACCAATTATGAGGTAATTCAAAGATTAGATAATAGTGATATTATTCAAGCAATGGTAGGAAATGTTTTAGAATTATATAATAAACAAATGAGTAAAATAATATCAATGGAAGAAGGAAAATTAGATATAAGTAATAATTATATAAAAGTTTATTCTACTACGCAAACAGCTTATGTAAGTTTGGATGGTTCATTAAAAACAGATTTTGAGATATTCCCAGATAATAAACTTTTTGCTGCAGAAAAAGAAGGTAGATGGGGATTTATAGACAAAAATAATAATGTAAAATTAGACTATCAATATGATAAAGTTACAGAGTTAAATGAATTAGGTTTTGCAGGAATAAAAAAAGATGGTAAATGGGGAGTCATAGATAAAGATGGTAATATAATCTTAGAACCTACTTATACTATACCAGAACAAAATGGAGAACCTTATTTTATAGGAAAATATTATAAAGTTATTTCTGGATATGAAGAGGAATATTTTACAGATGATTTAAATGAATAATCAATATAATTTAAATAAGTAAAAATACAAAAGATAATAGGGCGTAGAAGCGCCCTATTATCAAATTTAAGAAAGAGGGAAAAGAATGTATCAAGAATTAGGAATATCAAACGAAGTAGAAGAATTGGCAAATAAGGCAGAAAAGGAATTACAGAAGGAATTTAGCAAAATAGATAGAATATGTGAGATTAATAGCTTAAAAGTATTAAAAGCTTTCCAAGATAATCATTTATCAGAAGTACATTTTGGAACAACTACAGGATATGGATATAGTGATATAGGAAGAGAAACCATAGAAAAAATATATTCACAAATTTTTAAAGCAGAAGATAGTTTAGTAAGGAATCAATTTATTTCTGGTACTCATGCTTTAACTGTAACATTATTTGGGTTATTAAGACCAGGGGATACCTTACTTAGTATTACAGGAGAACCATATGATACTTTGCATGAAGTTATAGGAATAAAAGAAAATACTAGCTCATTAAAATCATTTGGTGTAAATTATGCACAAATTGACTTAATAAATAATGATTTTGATTATGAAAAAATACAAGATACTTTAAAAAATAATAAAATAAAAGTAATAGAAATCCAAAGATCAAAAGGTTATTCTACAAGAAAAACAATTAGCATAGAAAAACTAGAAAAAGTTATAAAGAAAATAAGAGAAGTAGATAATGATGTCATAATTATGATAGATAACTGCTATTGTGAATTTGTTACAGAAAAAGAGCCAATAGAAGTAGGAGCAGATATTGCAGTAGGTTCATTAATAAAGAATTTAGGTGCGGGAATAGCTCCAAATGGTGCATATGTAGTTGGAAAATCTGAATTAATAAATTTAGTCGCAGAAAGATTAACATCTCCTGGAGAGGGAAAAGAAGTAGGACCAACACTAGGAGTAAATAAACAATTTTTAGAAGGCTTATTTTTTGCACCAAGTGTTGTAGCAAGTAGTTTAAAAACAGCAGTATTAACTAGTAAAATAATGGAAGAGCTTGGATATAAAACAGAGCCCATGTATAATGAAGAAAGAGCAGATATTGTTCAAAATATTGAATTTGGAAATTCTGAGGATCTTATAAAATATTGCCAAGGAATTCAAATGGGTTCACCAATAGATTCTGATTCTGTAGCAGAGCCATGGGATATGCCTGGATATGCAGATAAAGTTATTATGGCGGCGGGAGCTTTTACACAAGGTTCTTCAATAGAATTATCTTGTGATGGTCCAATTAGACCTCCATATATCGCTTTTCAGCAGGGAGCATTAACATATCAATATGGAAAATTTGGTGTTTTAAAAGCTGTAGATAATTTATTAAAAAAAAATAAATAAATAAATAGGAAAGATGAATGTTATGAAAGTAGTGGTAATAGGAGGAGGTCCAGCTGGAATGATGGCTGCAATAACCTCTGCGAAACAAGGAAATGATGTTATTTTATTAGAAAAAATGAAAACTTGTGGAAGAAAGTTATTAATTACTGGAAAAGGTAGATGTAATATAACAAGTAGTTTGCCTATGGACAAATTTATAGAGAATATTCCAGAGAATGGTAAATTTTTATATAGTGCTTTTAAAAATTTCACAAATCAAGATATTGTGCTGATGTTAAAAACGAACAATGTGCCAGTAAAAGAAGAAAGAGGTAATAGAATTTTTCCTGTTTCTGATAAATCAATGGATGTCTTAAAAGCATTTGAAAATGAAATGAAAAGAAATAAGGTAAAAGTATATACAGAAACAGAAGTAAAAGAAATTCAAATAAAAAATAATATAGTTACCAAAGTAGTTTATTTAAATAAAAGGAGTAGAACTGTTGAAGAACTATTAACGGATAAAGTAATATTAGCTACAGGAGGAAAAAGTTATCCGCTAACAGGATCTACTGGTGATGGATATAAAATAGCGAAAAATCTTGGTCATACTATAGTTAAAATTAGTGGTTCTTTAGTTCCATTAATTTCCAAAAATGAAGATTTACAATTATGCCAAACAATGCAAGGTTTGTCACTAAGAAATATTTCTATGAAAATTGTTGATAAAGAAAAAAACAAGAAGATATATGAGGATTTTGGAGAATTATTATTTACACATTTTGGAGTATCTGGTCCAACAATATTAAGTAGTTCTGCACATATATTACGATATAAAAATATAGAAGAGTTATTGCAAACTGGAAAGATAAAATTGCAAATAGATTTAAAACCAGCATTAGATGAAGAAAAATTAAATCTACGTTTGCTTAGAGATTTTGAAAAATTTAAGAATAAGCAAATTATAAATAGCTTATATGAATTATTGCCTAAAAAGATGATAGAACCAGTTATTAAAAAGTCTAAAATAAAAAATGAAAAGAGAGTAAATGAAATCACTAAAAAAGAAAGAGAATCTTTAATTCATGTAATAAAATGCTTTGAAATTACGATTAGTGGTTTTAGACCAATAGAAGAAGCAATAATTACACGTGGTGGAATAAGCACAAAAGAAATAAATCCAAAAACAATGGAATCAAAACTTATAAAAGGTTTATATTTTGCCGGAGAAATTATAGATGTAGATGCATATACGGGAGGATTTAATTTACAGATAGCATATTCAACAGGATATACAGCAGGTTTAAATAGTAATTAAAGGGTGGATAAATGAAAGAATTTAATACTATAGAAAAACAAGAAACAAGTGAATTAATAGAGAAGAAATCAAAATTTATTGCTAATATATTTCATATTAACAATATACAAGAGGCAGAAGAAAAAATAGAACAAATAAGGAAAAAATACCATGATGCTAGACATAACTGTTATGCATATAGGGTATTAGAAAATGAAAGTATTATAGATAGAAGTAGTGATGATGGTGAGCCATCAGGAACAGCAGGAGCCCCAATGCTTAATATATTAAAAAAAGAAAAATTATGTAATATATTAGTTATAGTGACTAGGTATTTTGGAGGAATATTGCTTGGAACAGGTGGATTAGTAAGGGCATATTCACAAAGTACACAAGATGTAATAGAAAAAAGCAATGTAATATTAAAACAAGAAGGTTATGTTGCGATAATAGAACTAGAGTATAAAGAATTAGAAAAATTGAAATATTTTTGTAAGAAAAAAGGGATAAAAATAATAGATATAACATATTTAGAAAATGTTAGTGTTAAATTAGAGTTTAAAAAAGAAGAAAAAGAGATATTTGCAAATAAAGAAAAGTTGAGATTTGATTATTTAAATTATACGATCATGCAAGAAAAATTTATATAATACGAAATAGTGATTTTTTTTATATAAATACAAAATCTTCCAATTAAACTTGAAAAAATTTCCAAAAAGTACTTGCAAAAAATGGAAAAAGAGAATATAATTTGAATTGTAAAAAAATTTACAAATTTTAACAGTAGGGGGAAGAAAATTGAAAGAAAAAATTACTATATTAATTGCTGATGATAATATTGATTTTACAAGGACTTTATCAGCATATTTAGAAAAAATGGAAGATATTGAAGTTGTAGGTATTGCAAAGGATGGTAATGAAGCTATTGAAATTATTAAAGGAACCCATCCAGATATTTTGTTATTAGATGTAATAATGCCACATTTAGATGGAATAGGGGTTTTAGAAAAGCTTAATGAAACAACTATGACAAAGAAACCAATAAGCATAATGCTATCTGCGGTAGGTCAAGATAAAATTACTCAAAAGGCTATATCTTTAGGTGCGCAATATTATGTTGTAAAGCCATTTGATATAGAAATTTTAATAAAAAGAATAAGAGACTTAAGATACTATCAACCTAGTCAAAATAATAATTTTATTGCAAGAGAAAGCAAACCACAATACATAGATATATCTCCAGAAAAAAAGAAAGATGAAAGAAATTTAGAGGCTTTAGTAACAAACTTAATACATGAAGTAGGAGTTCCAGCACATATAAAAGGATATCAATATTTAAGAGAAGCAATTATGATGGTAGTAAATGATATAGAAGTAATAAATCAAATAACAAAACAATTATATCCCGACATAGCTAAAAAATTCCATACAACACCAAGTAGAGTAGAACGTGCAATTCGTCATGCAATAGAAGTCGCATGGAGTAGAGGAAAAGCAGATGAAGTAGAAAATATATTTGGATATACTGTATCTGCTACAAAAGGCAAACCAACAAATAGTGAATTCATCGCAATGATTGCAGATAAGTTAAGACTTGAATTAAAATCAGCTTAAATAATATATAGAAAGCTTCCAGATATGGAAGCTTATATTTTTGACATTTTAATTAATTATGATAATATATAGAAAAATACAGGTTGAATAAAATTTAATGTAGCTTACAATACACATAATTATGGAGGTAAAAATATGGGAAAAAAGAATACATTAAAGAATTTTTGGGTGCGGTTAGAATCAGCCAGCTCTACAGTAACTGGATCTTTAATTTATTTAAAACCGAACTTTCCAAATGGAAAAAAAGAACCAGAATTAATCTTTGATTGCGGAACTTTTTTAGATAACGAAAATAAGAAATATAACAAAGATTTTCCATGTAAACCAGCTAATATTCATGCAGTATTTATAACACATGAACATGTAGACCATATGGGACGGTTAGCAGGATTTTATAATCAAGGTTATAAAGGAAAGGTTTTTGCATCTGAATATACAGTGCAAGTAATAAAAAGTGAAGCAATAAAAAATTATTTTTTTACTATGAAAAACAATGAAGAACCAAAACATGAGGAAAAAGACGCAATATCATTAATTAATGGTTGTATTTCTATAAATGTAGAAGAAACTATCAATATTGATGATAATGTTGAAATTGTTGCATATAATAATGCACATACTAAAGGTGCGGTTATTTACCTGATAACTTTTAAATATGAAGAACATAAAATAAGAATTTTAATAACAGGCGATTATAAGAAAAAAAGTATATTCGGAAAATCGTATTTTCCGAATACTGAAAAATATAAAGAAAGAATTACTATAGTTACAGAAGCAACAAATGGCACAAAGAAGAAGCCAGTAGCTCATTTTAGAAAAGATTTAGAAAAAAGCCTATATGAGGGTAAATCAATATTATGTTCTTCTAGTGGAAGTGAAAGATATGAAGATGTACTTTATGCAATTAAAACAATGCAAGAAGCAGGAAAAATATCTTCAGAGATTCCAATTTATTTGGAGGTAAAGAGAGCATTTGATTTAAGTAAATTAAATTTAAATGTACTGCCTTTTAATTTTAATTTAGTAAATAATAGTAATGCAAGGAAAATAGCATTATATGATAAGCGACAAAAAATTATTGTAGTAGCAAACTATGGAGCATTTACGTATTATTTTCCTAATGTAATAACCAAAAGTAATTGGGTAATATTCTTTGTGAATCATATGTATAAAGGTTCTTTAGCTGAAAGGTTAATGGCACCTAGAGGTACAATTATTAAATATTGTGGTAAGGAATATAAAAAAGAGGCAACAGCATACCATACTGAGGAATTCTCTGCTCATTATTATATTGATGAATTTAAAGAGCTAATAGAAGGATTTCTAGATATTAATGCAGTTTTTTTAGGACATGGAGAGAGTGAAAGTAAAAAAGAGCTTCAGGAAGAAGCTCAAAAAAGAAATGGATTAAATGTGCAAATACTAAAGAGAGGAGAAGCGTTTAAGATATTTGAAGATAAGATTAGACATTCTAGTTAGGCATTCTAAAATTACAGAGAGGTACTTATAGTATAAGTACCTCTCTTGCTGTAATAATGTGAATTTGACACGTAGACAATTTGATAATATAATTTTAGCGTAATAAAAGGAGATGGATAAGTGAGGGAATTAGTAAAAATAAATAGCCCATAATTATGTTATTCAGAATAGAAAATGAATAACTAAATATTAAGGGGGAAAAATTATGTGGCTACTATTTGCAACAATAACAGTACTATTATGGGGAACATCGGAAACTATATTTAAAAAAGTATCTACAATAGAAAAACATAGTGTACTAAAATTAATTTCATACAATGGAATAATGTTAGGAATATGTTCATTAATTTTTATGCTTATAACAAGAACACAAATGAATCTAGAAATAATAAAAACATATTTACCAATAGCATTAATATATATTGTATCAATGTTTTGTACATATAAGGCAATGACTTTAGTAAAAGTTTCAATTTTATCACCATTGCAGAATTCATCATGTGCAATAACTACAATACTTTGTATAGTATTATTAAAACAAGAAGTTGGAATTCCACAAATAATAGCAATTGTAGTAATTATAATAGCTATGATTTTATTATCAATAAACAAAGATGAAGTATTAAGGCTAGAATCAGGGGATAAAGAAGCAGATGAAAAAAATGCGAAAAGAGCATATTTATTATATTTAAAAGGTATAGCATTTGCTTTAGGATATTGGCTATTAGATGGTATAGGTTCATTTATGGATGACTATACTCTAGAAGCAGACTTATCAGCAGAACAAGTAATTATAGCATATTCATTAATATATGGAGTTATCGGAATTATTTGTGCAATAATAGTGAAATATAAAGAAAGAGATTATAAATTTATAAAAATTAAAGATAATAAATTAAAATTACTTGGAACATTAGTAGAGACAGCTGGACAATATACATATATTTATGCTTTTGCATTTGGTGATGCAGCTATAGCTTCACCATATATTGCAGCATATAGTATTGTAACAGTTATATTGTCAAGAATTTTCTTAAAAGAAAAATTAAAAAGAAAACAATGGATATTAATTGGATTAATCTTGGTAGGATTAATAACTTTATCAATATAATGTAAAGAAAATAAAGCTAAAAACTAAGCCCTCTTATACAGTTGAATGTGTAAGAGGGCTTAGTAGTGGAAGGTATTACGAATTAAATGAAGAAATAGAACTAATAAGCTCCATCATTTTATCGTATTTACTTTTTTGCTCTTTATCACTAGGTGGAATTATTGTTATTTCCAGCAATTCTGGTGACTCAGAACCTAGACTCATTACATTAAATCTGAAAGAGGCAATTCCTTGAGAACTCAAATAATTAAATTTTGAGCAAAAGAAAGCCAAATCAGAAGTAGTATCTGAATGTACGATATGCATTTTGGCAGATATAGTTGTAGTTTTACCGATAGCGGATATGTGTAACACTTTTTTGTTTACAGTTAAAATCTTTTTGATTTTTACAGAATTAAAGATGTTACATATAAGTCTCAATTCTGGAAATGGCTTCCGCAATGGAAGAATACAACTGTTTCGCTCACATGCTAAATCTTCTGTCTGAATGATATTGCTAGTTTTGGCTGTATAATTGTTTTCGATTGAAATGATTAAATTTTTAGAAGATTTATCATAATCGAAAAAAAGAATACATTTTCTAAACATGCTGTTTGCACAGGCAAAGAAAGTATTATCCAGTAAAGAATTAATCATCTCAAACGAAACTTCGAAAGCAGCGTATGAGTTTCTGCATCTGTATACAGAAATAATTAATCTTCGATTCGAGATGTTGAACTTAAATCCGTTCTTCTCTGTCGGATTAGCCAATGCATTTAATACATTGCAGATTTTTAAAACTAATTCAGTTTCTTCGAATATAGAAATCCGAACGATGTTATTGTTAGTTGCCATTTATATACCTCCCTTTCTTCAACTTTACCTAATGGCATACCTTAATTATACTACAAAAGCTGAAAAAGGTAAACATAATTAAAAATGCTGGTTTACCAATAACAAAAATTATGATATAATAAAAGCCTATAAAAAACCAAGGAGGTACAAGTTATGAGAGAAAAGGCACAAATGTGCTACACCGACGAAGAGCTTGGGAGTCAGATGCTAATAACAACTATTGGGATTAACAGTCAACGGGAACAGTATATGATTTCAACGTTTAAGACACTACGTGTAACAGATACTGTAAATCTGTTAGAAGATGAAGGAGGAACTTTTTATATCTCATATAAACTTCATGAGGAAAATGGAGCAAAGAAAGTCTATATGGGATGGAGTAAGACACCACCTGTTCCGGCGAAGCCAATGTTTATTAGAGGCTTTGAAGCGGGAGAACTGGATGACGAAGTGAAAAAAGGAAAAAATCCAGAGGAGAGGTTATTAAGACTCGACGTTTTGAATGGTGAGATAGTACATTATGGTACTGTTTATGTATTTGACGCCATAATACTGGCAGACAAAATAACAGCTATTATAATGGTAGAGTAACGCCGAAGAATGTTAGAAAAAAACTCAGATATCGCATAAGCGGTAACTGAGTTTTTTTTCAATTTAAAAAATATATAAAAAATTAAGAAAATCTAAATTGATATAGCTATAATGACATGATATAATTTGTAAAAAAATTGAAAAGAGTGAAAAAAGTGCAAAGATATAATCCAGATTATAAGACAGGTTTAAATTACGAACAAGTAAATAAAAGAAAAGAAGAAAAATTAATTAATATTGATACAACAGTAAAAACAAAAAGTATAAGATCAATTATTATATCAAATTTTTTTACGTTATTTAATATAATGAATTTTGTTTTAGCATTATTAATATTTTTTGTAGGAGCATATAAAAATTTACTATTTATAATAATTGTAATTTTAAATACATTAATAAGTACAATTCAAGAAATACATTCAAAAAGAACAATCGATAAACTTTCGTTTTTAGCCCAAACAAAAACAAAAGTAATAAGAGAAGGAAAAACAGAAGAAATAAGTAATTTTGAACTTGTATTAGATGATGTTATAGAATTAAATGCTGGAAATCAGATACCAACAGATAGTATTATTTTAAGTGGAGAAATAGAAGTAAATGAGTCACTTTTAACAGGAGAACCAGATAATATAGAAAAGAAAAAAGGAGATAAATTATTATCTGGAAGTTACCTGGTTAGTGGAAAATGCTTTGCAAAAGTAGAACATATAGGAAAGGAAAACTATGTGGCTCAGATATCTCATGAAGCAAAGCAAAAAAGAAAAGTAAATTCCGAAATAATGAAGTCCTTAAATAAAATAATCAAAATAATTTCTTTTGTAATAATCCCTGTTGGAATATTATTATTTTTTAATCAGTTGGATTTACAAGGAAACGATTTTAAACAAGCAATTGTAAGTACAGTTGCAGCCTTAATAGGTATGATACCAGAGGGATTGGTGCTATTAACCAGTACGGTATTAGCAGTAAGTGTAACACGACTTGCTAAAAAGAAAGTCTTAGTTCAAGAATTATACTGTATAGAAACATTAGCAAGAGTAGATGTATTATGTCTTGATAAAACAGGAACTATTACAGAAGGAAGAATGACTGTTGATAAGATAATTCCATATAATGATTGCACAGAAAATGAATTAAAAGAAATCCTTGGAATTTTAGGAGAGTATTTAGAAGATAAAAACTCTACAATAGAAGCAGTAAGAGAAAAATTTACATCTAATAAAGAATTAAAAGTTATAGCAAGAATGCCATTTAAATCAGTTAATAAATGGTCTGGTATTAGTTTCGAAGATATAACATATGTATTAGGTGCACCAGAGGTAATAGGAAACGCGCCTAAAGACATAGAAAAATATATTTCAGAATATAGAGTTGTAGCTATAGGCAAAAGTAAAGAAAAAATAGTAGATAAATTACCAAGTAATATAGAAATTGTTGGATATATATTAATATCAGATGTGATTCGTAAGAATTCTAAAGAAATATTAGAATATTTTGATAAACAAGGAGTAGCTATAAAACTAATATCTGGTGATAATCCAATAACAGTTTCTAATATAGCCAAAAAAGCAGGAGTAAAAGATTATGAGAATTATATAGA
The DNA here is from genome assembly GCA_930990555.1 of uncultured Clostridium sp. GTDB lineage: Bacteria > Bacillota > Clostridia > TANB77 > CAG-508 > Merdicola. Next base: position 16,119 of record CAKNPW010000032.1, read on the forward strand.
TGCAAGGACTTTTAAAACAATAAAAGAATTAAGAGAAGCAGCTACTAAATATACTATCTTTGGAAGAGTTACACCAGAACAAAAGAAAGAAATAATACTTGCACTAAAGGAAGAAAAACATACAGTTGCGATGACTGGGGATGGAGTAAATGATGTATTAGCATTAAAAAATGCAGATTGCAGTATATCTGTTGCCAATGGAAGTGATGCAGCAAGAAATGTATCACAATTAGTATTAATGGATTCAGATTTTAAATCTATGCCTAATATTGTAGATGAAGGAAGAAGGACAATAAATAATATACAAAGATCTGCCACATTATTTTTAGTAAAAACAATATATGCAACTATACTTGCAGTATTATTTGTATTTATAAATATGCCATATCCATTTATCCCAATTCAATTAACTTTAATAAATTTAGTTGTAACAGGAATACCTTCAGTAATTTTAGCATTAGAGCCTAATAAAGAAAGAATAAAAGGAAAATTTATAATAAATGTTATTAAAAGAGCATTACCTACAGCATTGACAGTAGTTACAAATATAATTATTATAGGAATAATTAGTAGTATATATAATTTAGACGAATTAAATTATTCAAGTGTATGTGTTGTTGTAACAGCAATAACTGGATTTATATTATTATTTAAAATATCTAGACCATTTAATGTAAGTAGAACTATTTTATTTGTAGGAGTTGTTACAATATTTACATTAGGTATAAGTTTGTTTAGAGATTTATTCTCTATAAGATTAGATGCAAGCAATATTGTGCCAATAGTTATTTTAGGAATAACATCAATATTTGTAGGAGTATTATATAATTTTATAGCTAATAGAATTTTTAAAGTAATAGAAAAGAGGTTACAAAATGATTAGCAAAGACGAAGTAATAGAAAATTCTAATGATAGAGAATTTGTGCTAAAAGCAATAGAGGAAACACCAACTTTAATTGAATTTGCAAGTGACGAACTTAGAGATGATAAAGAAGTAATGCTAGATGCTATTAAAAGAAATGGTGAAGTTTTAGAATTTGCAAGTGATAGATTAAAAGATGATAAAGATGTTGTACTTACAGCAGTAAAGGAAGTTGGTTGGGTTGTATGCTATGCGTCAGAAGAATTAAAAGCAGACAAAGAAGTAATTTTAGAAGGCTGTAAAATAGATGGCCAAGTATTGTATTATGCAAGTAAAGAACTTAGAGATGACAAAGAAGTAGTATTAGAAGCAGTAAAAAATAAGGGGATAATAGTAAAATATGCAAGTGAAAGATTATTAAGAGATGATGATGTTATAATTGCAGCAATAACACAAAATAAGAAAGCATCAATATTTATACCAATAGAATGTAGAGAAAGAGAAGAAATTAAAGCAGTGCTAGAAGGAGAATAAAATGGAACTAAGTTATATTCTAAAATTAAGAAATGCATTACAACCAGAATATAGACATATGCCTATATTTCAAAGTGGTAGTGCAATAATTGTAGAAAATGAAAATAAAGAAATCTTATTAGAAGAAAAAGTAGATAGAAATGTTTGGTGTTTACCAGGAGGTCTTCAAGAATTAGGAGAAACTTTTGAAGAAGTAGCAATAAGGGAACTATTCGAAGAAACAGGATTAAAAGTTAATAAAGAGGATTTAGTATTAATAGATGTAATATCTGGTAAAAGTAGAAAAAACAGCTATCCTAACGGTGATGAAGTATATAATAATACAGTATTGTATTGCGTATCTAATTATGTAGGCACATTAAATTGTGATTATGCAGAAATTACTGATAACAATAATTCAAATTTTATATTACAAAAGGAATCAAAAAAATTAAAATTTTTTGATATAAACAAGTTACCACAAAACTTAATGGATAAAGATTTAATACAAAGATATATAAAATTTAGAAACAAGGAGTAATATTATGAAATTATCTGAAATAAATAATGAAAACTTAACAGATAACCAAATAGATAAAATTGTATTTTCTAATGTAAAGGATAGTGGCAAGTCAGCTAAATACGGAATAGTATTTGGAAGTTATACATTGCAAAAATATAGAGTAGAGCAGGCTGCTAGTTTATATAAAGAAGGTAGAGTAAAAAAACTTATATTAACAGGTGGAAAAGGAGGGATTAGTAACATAAATAATGAAGATGTTCCTGAAGCCGAGATTATGAAAATGTCTTTAGTAGAAAAAGGAGTAAGTGAACAAGATTTAATATTAGATGATACCTCGAATTCAACAATTGAAAATGGAATAAATGTAGCTAAGATACTGAATAATCTAGAAGGGAGTATACAAGAGTTACTATTAATTTCATCAGAATTTCATTTAAAAAGATGTATGGCAATAATGAAAAAATATTATAAAGAAAACATAGACTATATTTTAGTTCCAGCAAAAGATGGCTTTACAGATAAAGAAAATTGGTTTTTATCAGAAAATGAGTATAATAGTGGTAGAAATTTAGTAGAATTTGAAGCTGATTTATTAATAAAATATGCCAAAGAAGGAAAAAATTATGATTTAGACATTTAGATAAAAGGGGAAGTGTATGATTAAAGTTGAGAATTTGAAAAAGAAATTTATAAGATATGAAAATAAAAAAATCAAAAAAGAATTTTATGCAGATAATGGAATAACATTTGAAGCCAATGATGGTGAGATTATCGGAATTTTAGGTCCAAATGGTGCCGGAAAAACAACATTACTTCGAATGATTGCAGGAATTTTAGAACCAACAGAAGGTAGTATTAAATTTGATAGTTTAAATTATAAAAATAATGAAATAGAAATAAAACAAAGTATTGCATATTTATCAGGAAACACAAAATTATATGATACATTATCACCATATGAATTATTAAAAATGTGTAGTGATATATATGGAGTTCAAAAAGAAGAGGCAGAAAAAAGAATACAAGAAATTACAAAAATTTTAAAGATGGAAAACTTTTTGTACAATAAGATAGGTCATTTATCAACAGGTCAAACACAAAAAGTAAATATCGCAAGATGTTTAGTACATAATCCAAAATATTATATATTAGATGAAGCTACAACAGGACTTGATATAATATCTAGTCAAATTATATTAGACTTTATGAAACAAGAAAAAGCTAAAGGAAAAACTATTTTATATTCAACTCATTATATGGAAGAAGCAGAAAATATTTGTGATAGAGTAATAATGATAAATAAAGGTATTGTAATAAAACAAGGAACACCAAAACAAATTAAAGAAGATACAGGAACCACTAATTTAAGAGATGCGTTTTTTACAATGATTGGAGGTGGTTCTGATGAAGAATAATTTATGGAATATCCTAAAAAAAGAACTAAGAGAAATGTTTAGAGATAAAAAGTCATTATCTATGATGCTAGTAATACCAATATTTGTACCTTTAATAGTATTAGGAATGTCTGCTTTATTTGAAGTACAAGCAAATAAAGATATAGAAGAATATAATAAAATAGGTTTTGTATATGAACTTAGCGAAGAAGAAAAAAATATTGCTAAAGAGTTAAATATTGAAATAACCGAAGGTAATGAAAACGAATTAAAAACCAAATATGAAAATGATGAAATAGATTTGTACATAACTAAAGATGGTAGTAAATATATAATAAATGGTAATGACTCAGAGGTAACGACATATGCAAAAACTTTAATGGAATCATATTTTAATATATATAAAGAATACTTACAAAGTGGATATTTACAAGAAAATAATGTAAATCCAAATGAGGTACTTAATATTATAACTGTAGAAGAAAATATAACAGAAGAAGAGAATATGTTTGTAAGCTATATTAGAAATTATGCATTTGTATTTATAATAATGGCAATAACAGTGTCTGCAACATATCCTGCAACAGACACAACAGCAGGGGAAAGAGAAAGAGGCACATTAGAAACATTACTTACATTTCCAATAAAAAGTAAAGATATAATAGTCGGAAAATTTTTAGCAGTAACAATTGCCTCAATTCTTACAGGAATTATAAGTTTAATTTTAGCAATTATTTCTGTTGCGATTGCACAAAATGCATTTTCAATATATGAAGGATTAAATATAATGTTTAGTCCAATAAGTATATTGTTATCAGTAATAATTATAGTTGCATATTCATTCTTTATAAGTGGATTATGTATTGCTATTGCAAGTAGTTCTAAGACATTTAAAGAAGCACAAAGTGCATTAACACCATTAACATTTATATCACTATTCCCAGGAATGATTGCATTTATGATAGGTGTAACAGGGACACCACTACTTTCTATAATACCATTTATAAATTATGTAGTAGTTTTTACAGATACAAGTGCAGGAAATATAGATTGGTTAAATATAGCTTTAATGGTAGTCTCAACAATTATATATATATCAATTGTATTAACATATATTATAAAACAATATAAATCAGAAAAAATATTATTCTCAAAAGAATAGCAGGTGTTTGGAGACGTTCCTCTTTTTCCAGTAGGGGGGAACGTTCTATTTTTCACATTAGGGATTTGGGGACGTTCTTTAAATCCCGATTATAAAATAAAAAGCTTACTTTATTTCTGGATAAGGTAGGCTTTTTTTATTGCTATTAATATCATTAGCGTTGCAAAAATTAAAAAATATATTGACAACTGTTATATACTGTTATATATTAGATATAACAGTTCGAAAAGGAGGAGAAAATGAATATTATTATTAGTAATAGTAGTAGTGAACCCATTTATGAACAAATAAAAAAAGCAATTAAACAAGCGATATATACAAATGAATTAAAAGAAGAAGAAATTTTACCTTCTGTAAGAGCACTGGCAAATGATTTAAAAATAAGTTTTTTAACTGTAAAAAAAGCTTATGACGAATTAGAAGCAGAGGGATTTATAAAAACTGTTCAAGGTAAAGGCAGTTACGTGTTGCCTAAAAATTTGGAACTATTAAGAGAAGAGAAATTAAAAGAGATAGAAAAAAATATAAGTACAGTTGTTAAGTTGTCAAAAATTTATGGTATTACCGAAGAAGAGATAATTAATTTAATAAAGATTTTGTTTGAGGAGGATTTATAAATGGAAGCAGCTATAAAAGTTAAAGATTTAAATAAGAAATATGAAGGCTTTGAATTAAAAAATATTAGTTTTGAAATTCCAGAAGGTAGTATTGTTGGATTAATAGGGGAAAATGGAGCAGGAAAAACTACAACAATAAAGTCAATCCTAAATATTATAAGGTCAGAAGGGGAAATACAAGTTTTTGGAAAAGATATTAAACAAAATGAAAAGGAGATAAAAAGTAAACTTGGTGTAGTTCTTGATGACAGTTTTTTATCAGAATATTTAACTCCTAAAAAAATAAATTCAATAATGAAGAACTTTTATAATACTTGGGATAAAAAGCTTTTTGAAAACTATATAAAAATATTTAAGCTTCCAGAGAATAAAATGATTAAGGATTTTTCTAGTGGAATGAAAATGAAATTAAAAATTGCTACAGCAATATCACATAAACCTCAAATATTAATATTAGACGAACCAACTAGTGGATTAGATCCTATTGTAAGAAATGAAATTTTAGATATCTTTAGACAGTTTATAGCAGAAGATGAAACAAGATCAATTCTTATTTCTACACATATAACAACAGATTTGGAACATATTTCTGATTATATAATGTTTATAAAAAATGGTGAAATAACGCTTAATCTACCTACATCAGAAATATTAGAAAATTATGGGATTGTTAAATGTGACGAAAAAGATTTTAGCAAAATTTCTAAAGAAGATTATGATTATTATAGAAAAGAGAAATATCAATATGAAGTATTAGTAAAGAATAAAAAAATGATAAAGAGTAAATATGGAATTTCTACTATAGATAAGGTATCAATTGAAGATATAATGCTATTTTATATAAAGGGGGAAAAATAAGTGAAAGAAATTTGTGGCTTAATAAAAAAGGATATGTTAAATTTAAGTAGCTATAAGATTTCGCTATTAGTAATGCTTGTATGTGTATTTGCAATAGGAAGCGCTGGTGAAGAAATGTGGAGATATATCCCAATAGTTATGACAACTATGCTTGGAATGATAGCTTTATCAACATTTAGTTATGACGAACTTGCAAAATCAGACGAGTATGTTTTATCTTTACCTGTTAATAAAAAAGAAATTGTCTTAGAAAAATATATTTTAGTAATTTCTATGGCATTAATAGGTGGGATAATAGGTTTTATAATAACTCCAATATATACTAATATTTTAAATAATGTAAGACCAGAGAATATTATTAATATAGACTATAATTCCTTAATATTCACAACAATGGGAGGAATATTTGGAATTTCTTTAATACTTGCAATACAAATTCCAAGTATATATAAATGGGGTGCAGAAAAAGGAAGAATACAGATGTTTATACTATTTTTCATAATTATACTATTAGCATTAGGTATTGCATATTTAGTACCTAATTTAGGAATAAATATAAATGAAGAAGCTATTAATTCATTTTTTCAACGATTTGGAATATTAATAGTAGTTTGTTTACTTATACTAATGTATTATATTTCATATCGTATTTCGTATAAAATTTTTAGAAATAAGGAAAATTAAACTTTTATTATAACCATAGAGTCATAAACTCAATGGTTATTTTTTTATACAATAAATCGGGATTTAAGGAACGTCCCTAGATCCCGAAGGAACGTCTCTCAATCCACTTATTAGAATTCCTAAATTGTCATGATAAATTTTACTAAATTGTTCTAAAGGTAATGGATTTTCACCTTTTCCGAACCTCTATTGTAAAGCCAGGCTTGTTAAAATTTTTTATAAACCAATCTCTAAAACCTCCAAAAGAGGAATTGTAAGGAGTGTCTTCTAATTCATATCCACTTACATGAGCAAATTCTTTTGCAAGTTCCAAAGAATTTGGTGGTAAAAAATCGGTGTACTTCCAATAAATTACTTCTCCTTGGGAGTGAAAACACAAACATAAAGAAAAGTTTTTTAATAAAGCAAAATTATACATGGCTTGTGACTCTGGCTCTGAAAGAGGAGTTTCTCCTGTAAAATCCCTTGGTGCAGGTTTATTAAATCCAAGGTTAGATTTGATTTTTTTTCCTAGTTCCCAATTAGCTGGAAATTGCGAATTTAAATCTACACCTGTGGGTTTAAAAATATACCAACCAAATATGAAAACAAATAAAATGCAGTAATCATCTATATTACAGAGTATTTCAAATT
>CAKNPW010000033.1 GCA_930990555.1 uncultured Clostridium sp.
TTTTCTGTACCTGAGAAGTCATTTTCTATTATATTTTTTTGATACAATTCTTCGTCAAAATCTACTGTTTCTTCGAATATGTTATCGTCCATAGCTATTCCTCCTTATTTATTGTTATAATTAATATTAGATATTCCTAGTATTGCTCCTAGGAATGTTGTTACTGCAGTCATAATTGTTAAAACTATATCTGTACACCCCACATTAAAGCAATTTAGTATTACACCTGTTAATGTTGTCAATGCTGGTAAAAAAACTAATGTTATCCACTTTAAAGCATCATAAACTTTATTGCTCATACTAGTTCCCCCTTTCCAACAAAATATCAACTTTTTTATCTGTACTTTCCATTTGTTTCTGTAAAAGCTCTAAAGATTTTGCAGTATTAGAATTAGTTTGTTGCATTTCAACTAGACAATTAGAGATTGTGCTTGTACTTTCTTTTACTACTTCTAAAGTAGCCTTAATAGTTTCTTGATTTTCTATATTTTTCTTCTTATTTGCTATATAGTCCCATAAAAAAATAATAACTATAACTGCCATTATTCCATACGTGCTAATAAGCTGTCCTATTTGATTTAATGCTTCCATTTATCAATTCCTCCTCAAGCTTATTTACTTTTTCTTCTGTCTGCAAAATCCTATTTTCTACTTGTTTCCATCTATCATTACCTGACTCTTTTCTTTGTTCATAATCTGACATAGTATATAAAGTAGAACAAATATTAATAATTATAAAAATTAATATTAATATTAAGCCTACAACTACTACTTTGTCTCTTTTCTCCAGATTTTTCATTATCTTTCTCCTATATTTTATAATCTTCTCTTTAGATTCCCCATACTTCTTCTACTTGTATTTGGTTTGGATTACTATCCCATCCTTGTATTGTTCCCATTTGAAATTTAAGCTTATTATCAGAGCTTATTGCTATTGCAAAATAAGCTTTATATGCATTACTAAGAGATGGAAAGATAAAATATTGAAAAGTATCTAGTGTAGGTATTACAACAGTAGTTTGTTCATTACCATTCCACTTTCTTATTCGTGCAATAAAAAAATTATAATCTGATGCATTACCAGATAAATCTGTTTCAACTCCACTTCCTGTAGAATCAAATAATGCTCCACTAAACAAAGTATGTTTATTATGTACTCTATCTTTTAATTCTTTAAATTCATCCTCTAACTCTAAAATTTTAGGTTTTGACATTATTCTTCCTCCTTTATTATAATTATTTCTAAATTGCTATCAACTGGCACATCCCAGTCTTTGAATTGAATGTGCGTTGAGTCAACTTCAATATAATTAACATTTTTTATTAGCTTGCTTCCTTCAAAATAAACTTCCAAAGAATTAGTACCTACTTCATAAGTAGGCACCTGATAATTTGTATTTTGAGTTATTTCTGTTTCTACTGTTCTATTAGTTGTTTCTATAATATAATTTTTAGCTGGGATTCCAGGTGGACCTTGCTGTCCTTGTGGACCAGTATCTCCTTTTTCTAATACTAAGTTCAAAACTTGATTAGGTGCTTGTCCTGTTATCGTTGCGCTTGGGGTATCTCCACTTTGCACTGTTCCAATTGTTAGTGTATTAGCAGGTCCTGGGCTTCCATCTTGACCAGGTTTCCCTTGGTCGCCTTTAATACTCAAAACACCTTCAAACTGTCCTTCGCTGTCTCTTATTTTTAAAATATTAGAACCTTGTCCATCAGGTTGTATCCATACTTTTATTGTTTCATCTACAGGTTCTGTATCTCCAATATATACTCCACTTTCTCCAGCATCGCCTTTATCTCCTTTTTCCAAAGTAAAATCTAATATTTGATTTGGCGAATTACCTCTTATCTTTACTTCTGACTTGTCTCCAGTTTTTACTTCTCCAATGCTTAAAACGTTTGGTGATCCTTGTGGTCCAACGATTAGTGGAATATTAACTAAATCTGTTGCAGAATAATTTTCATACTCACTATTAGTTAAATCAGTTATTTCTCTAGTCTCTATATTTGAATTTGTTAAATCATTTATTTCGTTCATTATTCATCACTCCTAAAAGTAATTTCTTCTGTTAGTGTTATAGTACCTTGTCCTAGAGTTTTAACATAATCACCAGATTTTAATTCGATATCATAATTATATGTTCCATACGCTAAATCCGATGTATCTTCTGAATTTAAGACAAAATTAAAATACCCATCGGAATACTCAATATCCTCTGGGTATCTTTTTTGAATTAATACATCTTCGCTATTAGCATTTTGTTTAACTGTAAAATACAGTCTGTCTCCATCTTTTAATTGCATTGGATTTCCTTCTCCATCTTTGACTTGAAATCTGAAGAATTGGGTATCTCCTCTTATAAATTCAATATCCATTATGTATCTCCTCCTTTATAGAAACCTATAACTGTTAGAATAGCTATACAATTACCTGTATTATTAAAACATTCTGAACTATATATGTCTCCTAAATCTATATTAAATTCTGGAGCTTCGTTTCCAGAATGAATTTGTAAAGTTATCCTTTTATCTGTAGATAAATAATTTTTAATATTATTACTTATTATTGTTTCTACTTTATGATTATTATCCGATGGAATTGTTGGTGAAAAACCACTTGTTCCAAAAGCATTTAAAATTTCGTTGGTATAATATTCTTCTTCTGTAAACCCTTCCGAATCTAATATAATTTCTTCGTACCAGTTTTCATCTTGTTCATTTTTATATAATCTTAAATTTCTACAATATCCCCAACCATTTTGTCCGTATCCACTCCATTTTACAGGAGAATGCATTAGGACAACTCTCGCATCAAGAATCGTAAAACCCTCTGGAATAAATACTGGAATTTTATATGTCATTTTTTCCATAACATTATTAGATGGATTAGCATTATATCCAACTTTTTCCCATTCATATTGGCCAAATTGAATTACACTCAGTATTCCATTTTCTGTAATTAATTGCGTTCCATTTTCTAGTTTTACGCCTTCTTTATCAATTGAAACTAGATTATTTCCAGATGCATCTTTAACTTGCATAGAACCGTTTGTATCATTTTCTCCACCTAAAATTAACGTTCCACCTTTTATTCTATCAGCCGACATAGTTCCTGCTTTTATTAAATCAGCATTTAATATTCCTGCTGTAATTAGGCTTGCATTTATTATTCCTGTTTTTATCAAACTTGCATCTATTATTCCAGAAGTAATAAGACTGGCATTTATACTACCAGTCTTTATTCTATTTGCATTTATAGTACCTGCTTTAATGTTATCCCACATAGTATCTAAACTATATTTTCTTATTAATTGAGGTATTGTTTGTGGTACTCCACCATCTCGTCTATTTACTTTTTTTACTTTTTGATCTTTCATATTTTTTCTCCATAATAAAAGGACACTTCTAAAATTGAAGCATCCATTTTATATTTTTAATATTCTACAGTTCCATCTTTGTATACTGTAAAACCTTGCATTTTATCAAATATTTTTAGCTTTTCATCTACATTTATATCAGTATTATTTATATAATTAAACAAATCTTTCCTTTTTTGTGAATCCAATTTATACTGTTGTCCCAATAACACCAATCTATTTTCGTAACTTATATTCATGCTATTTACATAATTAAATACTTTGTTCCTTTTACTATTAGTAACTGACTTTCCTTGTAATGTTCCATCATCCTCTTTATCACTTTTAAATTCTTGATTCTTATATTTCAAATATTCATTTATATCGATTCCATTTTTTGATAAAACATTATTATATACATCATCTTTTTTACCAAATATTGTTTTATAAATTGCACTTTTTGATTTTCCAGAAACATTCATTTTTATTAAAGCATCCATTTTTTCATCTTGCTTTTCTAATCCTACAGTTGAACCTACATATTTAAAGTAATCTGCTTCATTTCCTCCTGCAGTCTTAATTTCATCTATTGTATCAAATGCAGTGCTTACTTTTACATCTTTTATGTTATTTTTATCGGCATAGTCCATTTTGTTCTTTTCATTCGCATATGAATAAACTTCTGCTATAGCTTTAGATTTTTGCTCATCTGTCATATTTTTATATTCATTCGAATTGGTTAATCTATTTAATAAAGTATATGATGTTTTACCATATTCTTTTTTGTAGTTTGCATATTCCTCTGCTGTTAATCTATATTTTTCAGAGTTAATAGTAAAATCTTTATTGATACTTGTATTAGGTAGGACCGAATTGTCACCAGTCTTTTCATATAAATCAGATATTGCGTTATCTACTACTGTTGATTTTAATTTTTTTTCTGTCCAAGGAAATACTGCTTGTTGTAAAGCTCTATATAATTTATTAGATTCACGTTTTACTTCATTTCCCCATACATCAGTTTTTGCAGGTAATAGTTTACTTGCAAAAGGTATTTTGTTTAATATTTGTTTACCCGTACTATCTACTGCTTTAGAAAACATATTCTTTTTAGTTGATGTTGTACTTCTTTCTGTATCATCAACCATTTTAGCAACTTGACCACCTAATGTTGGGAAGAATTGATTTACATATGATTTTGCTGAGTTAATTAATAAATTTTGGAAAAATTGTGCATCACCTTGTGCAAAACTCTTTACAGCACTCGCTACACCAGATAACATTGACATTTCTATCATAGGGTTCATTGCTGATGACATAGCATCTATACTGTTTGATATTTTATCTAGCATATCTTCTGTAGTTTGCTCTTCTCCAGAGCTTTTAACATTATCATTTAATTGTGCTCCAATGAACAATGGAATTGCTGTTGGAGATAACCAGTCTAATGAATATGTTTTATCTCCTATCTTAAGAGAGAATGATTGATTTCCTCTATCTTCTTGATAGTATTGATTTTTTTGGTCATCATCATCTCCACTTGCAGATAATATTCCAGCTTGTGCTAAAGCATATCCTGCTACTGTTATTCCTGTTCCAGTAAGTCCTTTAGCTAAGTTATCTATATATTGATTCGCATTAATATCACCTTTCCTTAACTTAGCTATATCTGTTGTAAATGCTTTTACAATTCCTATTGGGCTATAATCTATTCCTGTCTTTGCTACATTTATTGGTGTTTTCTTAAATGGTATTATTGCTCCAGTTAACAATCTTGTTGCTTTATTCTTATTTTCTAATGTATTTAATAATGATGCTATTGAACTGTATTGATGGAATGTAGCTTCTTGAGCTTGTTCTATTGCATATTTTCTAGCATTTTCTAATTTCGTATCAGCTTCTTTTGTCCCTGCTGTTAAATCTTTCTCTGTTAATTTATTTGCTGTCATATAATCTGCCATAGCTTTTCTATATGCACTTTTTAATCCAAATGTATCCTCTGCTTCTAGTGCTTTACTATTTAAATTATATAACTTTCCTAGTGTATTCTCTAACACATTACTTTTAAATGTTCTTTGATATTGTTGTATTAAGTTTTTAGTATCAAATTTACTTTCATTATTTAATCTTCCTAAAACATTTTCAACATCTGCCTTTGCAAATTTCTTTACTCCTCTACTTGCTGGCTTTAATGTTTTGGTCCTTTCATCTATCATTCCAGTCTTTTGTGCTATTGCTTCTAATCCTCCAGCAACTTTGTTTTTTACTTTTTGTACACTTGCCATTGAAAGGTTTCCTATTATATTTCTGATGTGAGTTCTAGGATTTGCAAGCATAGAAAAATACCTCCAACTATCTATCTTTTCCATAGTAGTTTTAGGTACTTGTTTTGCTAATTCTCTTGCTACTTCATCAATATTCTTTTCTAAATTTTCTTTATTTGAATTAGTAATTTTATCTAACATTTCTGGAGTCAAATTAAATTGTTGTCCTTTTCCTTTTGTTCTTTTTTCTATTTTTTTATTCATTCTATCTACAACTTTTGATAAGTAAACAGCTTGTCCTTGTGGCGTCTGTCTATTGATTAAACTCATTGCTTGTACTGTTTGACCAGCCTGAGTTCCTGCTAATGCTACGTTTTGTATAGCATCTTGTAACTTCTCTTTTTCTCCAGTTTTAGAGTAATATTCTATTAGTCTTTCTCCTACTGCAATATCATCAGCTGTAATCTTATCGTTATTTTTTACTTTTGTAGCTAACGTTACAGATTCATTATCTGCTCCATTACTCATTATTCTATTATCTGCTGTTTCTAGCTGTCTTTTATTACTATCTGGTACATATGTATCACTACCAATTAATTCTTTTGCTATTTCTTTTGCTTCTGGAGAAGTATTTGAACTTTGCATTATTGATTTATAATGTTTTCTTGTTTTTCCTCCTTCTGATATAGGCAAATTCGTTTTTATTGTTTGCTTGTTATCTTGATATAAAACATTATAGGCATCCACTTTTTTATTATTAATTGTTTCTTTTGTAGGTAACCTTAATTCTTGAACTGTTTTACCTTTTTCTGTTGGTCCTATTTGATTTTCTAGGAATGATTGCCATGCTCCCTGTGTATCTATAACAGAGTTTTTATTTAATCTGTTCCATATCTGTTTGTCATTATTTTGTAAAGTTGCTTTATTAGTTTGCTCCATATCTTTTTGATAAATTTCATCATTATTCCCATCCTTTTTAGGATATTTAAACACACCGTCTTTTATTTTGTCAATAACTCCTCTGTTTTTCACATATGTATTATATTTTCTGTGCTTTGGATTTTTTTTTGAAGATTCTGGAATAGTATTTTTTAAACTTTCATTTTTATATTTTTCTTTAATAAATCTTTGACTTACATCATCAGCTTCAATTTCTCCTAAATTCTCATAATATGCTTTTTTACTTAGTCTTGAAGTAATTCCTGTTTCAAATCCTTCAGTCTCTTGTATGGCATGCTGTATCTCGTGAATTAATGTGCTTTCAATCCTAGCCTTATTATTTATCAATTCCTTATTTAGTGTAATCATATTATTTTTATAGTTTCCACTTATATTTTTATCATTTTTAAAATTGATTTTAATATTCTTCAATTCGGGATACATAATAAATAAATTTTCATGCTCAATTATATCTCCTAACCTATAGGTAGTATTATCCTTTATTTTTAAATTCTTTTTAATTCGCATATTTTTATCTGAAATTTCAAATTTCCAATCGCCATTTTTATCTTGAAACCAATTAGTATTTTGTCTTATAGTTTCATTATCAATACCTTTTTCTTTCATTTGCTTAGCTTTATTAAGTCCTCTTTCAACTTGTATAAATTGTGTATCTTGTTTCATTCCATTGTTTAAGCCTTTTTCTCCCACAAATGAATATTTACTTTGAATATTTCCATTTCCTTGATAATCTTGTCTATAAGCACTTTCAAATTTATTCTTTACATCTTCCCAATAAATCTTTTCATTTTTACTTCCTGTGAATTTGTTTAACTTATCTACTACCCAATCATATATTCTTTTGAATACATTTGGCTTTTCTTTATTCAAAGAATTGATAAAGTCTTGGTCTCCCAACTTTTGTGCTAAAGTATCTGCAACCTCTTCTTCATCTACTAAATCTTTAAAATCTTTGCTGTTTTTATCATATACTTGTGAATACATTTCGTCTAGATTACTTCTTGCATCACTATATCCATCTCTTGTTTTGTTTTTTTCCAATACTAAATTAAATAAATCTTTTTTTACTTTCTCGTCTCCAGCCATATCGTGTAACATTTCATGTATAGTTACCTGTTGCATTGTTTTTTGCTCATTTATATCTCCATCTACATAAGGATTGAATACTATTTCTCTATGCGTATTTCCGTTTTCATCTGTAGTTGTTCTCCACAATGCATTTATATTTTTGTTAGGTGTTCCATCAGCATTTTTAAACAAGTTTCCATCAAACCTACTTGCTATTCCTCTATCGTTTAATTTTTGATTTATACTTTGTATCGTTTCATCATTACCATTTAAATTATATGCTTTTGCACTATCTACTAAGTTCATTTTTGATGTGTCAATATTATTTTGTATATTGTTATTTTGAACTGTTTGATTGTTTGTATATTCATTATAAAGATTATCTAATGCATTAACTGTATCATTATTTGCTACGTATCCACTTTTTTGTCTCTGCTTTTCTACTGAATCGTATATAGTATCTATCCAATCATCAGACATAAATTTTACATATTTTTGTCCTTGTTTATTTAAAGTAGCTGAATTGTTAGGAGTTTCATCCTGCCAACTTTTATAAGCAATTTTTTGTATCTCAGAATTAGGTCTATCTGCTATGTTAGTTCCTATATATTTAGCTACATCTAACCATTGCTCTTTAGTTCTTTTACCTTGTTTATTTTGTGCTACAGTATTTTTTGCTTGTTGAACAATTGTATTATCATAATCAGTTACATTTCTATATTTATTGTATATTTCTTTTCTACCAGATAAATATTTTTTACCTGTGTCCAATTGGTCATTTTGTTCTTGAGACAATTGTGACATTTGTTTTATTTGATTAATTGCATCTAATGTATTATTACTGTCTAATTGATTTTTAGAAGCCAAATTATTAGTCGCTTCAATCATTGCTTGTTTATCTTCTGATGATATATATTTGTCATTTTGTACTATTTCATTTAATCTATTAGCAATATCTTGCTGTGTATTTGTTTGAGTATTCACATTATTTGTATTCGTTACTTTATTATCGTTTTGTCTTGATTGATTCATTCTACTTTTAAATTCAGCTTGTACAATTCCATCTACATCTATGCCATTTTCTCTTTGCTCAGTATATGCACTTTTATATTCTTCTAATGTTGGTTGTTGACCATTCTTTAATTTATTATAAACATTAATTGATTTACCTAATCCAGCAGATACTCCACCCATTATTCCAGCTGTTATTGCACCATCAAATCCAGACTGCAACATGTCTTTGCCTAAGTTTTTCCAGCCTTCTGATGTTCTATAATCATTTTTTAAATATTCATCACCTGCTGTTGCTTTGGTTACACCTTCAGATATTGGCTCAATTACTGCTTCTTGAATAAAGTTATCTGCAACACCTATTCCAAAATCTTTAAAAGCTTCTTTAACAGTTCCTTTTGCAATACCTTTTCCACCTTTAACTAACTTTCCAATTCCAATTTGTTCTGTTAAACCTTCAACTCCACCCATAAGTTGACTATAGTTACTTGCTTGTTCATCATTCATTCCTCTTGATTTTGCTTCATCATAATAACTATCATTAGCAGAACCTACTGAATATAATGTTCCAATACCAGGTATCATTGATGGTAACATTTGACCTAGAGATGGTGCTATCTCTACTAACTTTTCACCTACAGGATTGGTAGTTTCTATTATGTTTTTTTGTATATTTTCTTTATTTATATCTTCTTGTTTTTGTAGTTTCTCATCTATTGCATTTGATATATTATTCTTGTTATCTTCATATGTCTTTTTTAAAGAATTATATTTATCATTATTTTTAAAAGCAAAATCTAATGTGGATTGAATTGATTTTCCTAGATTTCCCAACATAGACGTTGTTCCAAGAGTAGATATATTACTTAACATATTTAATGATTTTTGAGCAGTTTGATTTCTTTTTTCATTTTGTGCAAAACCTATTAATCCGTTTGCAAGTCCATATCCAGTATTACCTAGCATATTACTAGCTGTTGTTTTTATTTGGTCCCATATTGAAGGTTTTACAGAGAAGTCATTTCTACCTGCTGTATTAAATCCATCACTAGAATTACTATAATCTCCACTATAGATTTTATCTAGACCAGTTTGTTGTAAATAAGATTTTCTTTCATTCTGCATATCTTGCATTTTATTTTGATAACTTTCTAATACCTTTTTTCTTTCTTCTTCATCATCTATTTGGTCTAAATCAATTACTCTCATAATTTATCACCTTTCAATTAATCTACTGTATAATATCTATAACTAGCTAATAATTCTTGTGCATTATTATATTTTTTACCTGTATATCCATCAACAACATAAGCACTTAATCCAGGACCTTGTTGATTTACAAATTTCATATTATTTAGAACATCTTGCATTGATGGCTTACTACCTGTATTTGAATTATTGTTACTTGTATTTACTCTATTTGTACTTGAGCTACTTGATTTTTTAGAACTACTACGTGAAGAACTCTTAGCTAGATTTTTTTTTTGAAGATTGAATTGTTGTTGCCATTGTGAATCTGCTACTTTATCTCTTTGTTGTTGATAATCAAATTGTTTTTGTTTCCATTGATTTTCAAGTTCGTTTTGTCTTACTTGCTCATCAAAAGATTTTTGCCATTGTTGGTCAGCAATTTGGTCTCTTTGTTGTTGATATAAGTATTGCTCTCTATCCTGCCTTAGTTGGTAATTCTGTGTTAATAATTGCACCTTTTGAGCATATAACTCTAGGGCACTTTGTGCTTGTTGAATACTTCCATTTTGACGTGCTTGCTGGATTTTAAAATCATAATCAGCTTTTAAATCATTTGCATTATTTAATGTATCTGTAACGCTTTTTTGATATGCATTATACAAGGATGTTCTTGTCGTTTCTGCATATCCTGAATTACCTAAGCCTTGTGCTGCAAGTTGTTCCATTCCTGCTCCATATTGATTTGCTTGCTTTTGATAGTTTGAATACAAACCTTGCGTTGTTTTATTTGTTTCCTTATCTAATTTTTCTTTTTCTCTATTAAGTTCATCAACTTGCATTTGAGTTTGCTGATTAATTACTTCATTTTGTTTTTGTTCCTGTTGTTGCAATAAACTGTTTTGTTGATTTACCAAATTGTCTAAATCCTCATATCCACTTGCCAAGTTCTTCACCTACTTTCTGTTATTTTCTTATTACAAATGTTAATAAACTATCTTTTGGTACTGTAAAGTTAAATCTTATTTTGTCACTTGTACCTGTACCTCTTTCTTGATAGTTTTCACCTAAAGCTAATAAAGTACCTTCAAAATATACGTCTAGTCCATGTGTATTAACATTGTATGTTGAAGGTATTGTATAATCTTCTGTTTCTGATATATCTGCTAATGTTGTCACGTTATATTTATATGTTTTTATTATTAATTTCTTTGTGTTATCTTCTGTTTCTTTATCTGATTTTTCTATTTCTGGTATTAATTCATCATTTATATAATTCTTAATATCTTCTCCTGCTTTATCAAAGACTTTCTTTAAGTCTTGAGCTGACTGAGTTGGAGAATCTGCTAAGTTTTGTACATTATTAGTTGGAACTGTACACTCTGGTAAACTCATCTATTACACCTCATTTCTTTATATATCCTCCTACAAATGCTTCTATAACAGCACTATATATTCCAAAAGGTTTATCCTTCTCATCACTATAAAATTTTAATGACAACTCACTTATTTTCTTTTCTTTAATCTTGTATAACATATAAGATTTATTTGTTGTTACAAAACTAAAGTTAGCAAAATTTATATTATTGAAATTAAATCCTGTTGCAGATTTCTCAGTTGTATATTTATATTCCTCTGATTTATCTGTTCTTCTAGCTATCTTTATTCTTCCATTTTGAATAGTTTTAATTTTAGCTATGCCACCACGTTTATTCGTAGTCTTTAATTGATTTTCGTAACCAAAGTTATCCATTGGAGTTGTCCAATAACTAAGTATTGTTGCTCCATTATCATTGGTTCCTTCGACAATAAAAATAGAGCCATCTTTGGCTCCTATGTATAATCTATCATTGTATTCTTTTAATATATTAGGATTTGCATTACTAATATCCCAATAAAACCATTCATATTCAAAACTATTCAAACTTGCATATTTCTGTCTGCTATCTGCCAAATATATTCTTCCATCAACAAGTATTAGTAAATATCCTTTCCATTCTGTCATACAAGCATCTCTATATCCATTTTCATTTGTCATTTTTACATCTACCATTGTGCTTCTATGTGCTACTACTTGTCTGCTATCTATCTTTTCTGTGCTTACTCCTTCAAGTCCATATCTGCTTAGATAAACAATATCATCTTGAAAGTTTGTACTTACAGCATAACAACCTATGCTTACATTACCTTGTTTACTTGGATATATCTTTCCTGCTTCTGTATCTAACGTTGGCTCGTGATAAAATACATTTGCATTATTTTGGTCTAAATTCTTAAATACCCATAAGATATTATTACCTACTGTCATACCAGTAATTTGCGAATCTCCTGCTCCATCTTCATAATAGTTTAAATCTGATATATATTGTGGGTTATTTAGCTCAGAATGAAATACTGCATTAGGATAATCAGGATTACCTGTAAAGAATAATCTATTATCAAATAATAATGCTTGAGTACATTTACTTATTCTGTCTGCATATCCTTCAACTGTTTTAGCAAATGTAATAAAGACATTGTCTTGTCCACTCAAATTTGGCTCTGAGGGAGTTTCATTAAATGTTACTTTGCCTGCAACTCTGTCTACTACAAAATCTGTATTTTCTTCCATTTCTATATCATTTACTAGTGCTGTTACTGGATCTGAGTCTATTTCTGTTGCATCTAAATAAAATACTTTATTTTCTCCATCTCCAACAAATGAGTTAGTTCTTTTGGGTGTCAGTACATTTACATCTTGTAATGTTTCTCCTCCACCTATATTTCCTGCTGTTCTACTTATTGTAGTCGTTGGAATAAATGGGTCATCATCTATTACTTTCTTACAAGTACTACCATCATATACTAAATAATTCTTACCATCATTTATATATAATTTTTCTGCAACCTTATTAAAATAAGATTTCCTATTATTCATATCAGTATATATTTCTTCTATATCTCCCTCTTCTGGCTCATTTGGGAAATTACTCCATTCATACAATTTGATTCCAGAATGAACTATAGCTATAGATGAACTATATATAAATATTCCATAAATAGGTCCTACTCCTATTTGAACTAACTTTCTAAAACCTGGTCTTGTCTCTACACAAGCTCCTTGCGTATCTTCGTAGTTTTTCCACACGTTCAAGGCATCAGGACTTCTTGTAATATTAACTAAGCTAGGTTCCTCTAAAAAATCAACACCTTTAAAATCTGTATATACTCGTTTAACTCCTGTTGCCATACTACTTCCTCCTATATATCAAATTCTCCTTCATTCTCATCAGGTTCATATTCTCTTAAATTAACTGTTGGTATATTTCTTCTTGTATCTAATAATTGTAACTTTCTTTGATATTCTGTTGCAAAAGCTGTATAGTCTGCACTTGGGTCTGTTACTAATAAGTCATTTGCTACTTTGTAAGGTAGTACACTTTGTGCATCTTGGTCTATCTCTAAATAAAAACTATCTTTTGTCTTATCATTGATTGTAGTCGGATATTTATAATACTCTACTACTGTTTGTCCTGGATTGTTATCGTTTATATATATTTTGTTTTTGCCCATTAAATAATAGTCCGAATTACCTTTCTTATTATTAACATCTAACAAATATACATTTCTTATCTGATATAAATCGCTTGGCAATGTATAAGATGTATATTTATCTTCTTTGTTCTCATCTGATATCTCTGTATAAATTTTAGTAGCTATTATCTTTTTAGTTTGTGCTAGCTCTTGATTAGCTAGATCCACTAAAAATGGTAATCTAGTTGCAATATCTTCATCTTCTGTATAATTATTACTATCAGGTGTATATTCCTCTATAAGTGCTAATATTTGTTTTTTACATTCTCCATATGTCATATCTATTCCTCCCAAGTTTGACAGATTCGAACTGTCTGTTCCTTTAACTTGATATAAAAAAAGAGGGAATATGAACTGTCCACTTTTTAGGGAACAGTTCAATATATCCCTCTAAAATTAAGGTAATTCTATAGCTTGTACTTTTATATCAGCTGATTCTCCTTTTGTAATTACATATCCTTTGTTATCTCCAGATACATTCATAAACTTACCAGATTCTACTACTATTGCATAAGTTTTATTAGCAGGAATAGATATTTCTAAATCTTCTACTCCTTGTAAAGAATTACCTTGTACTATAGTAGCTTTTTTAGCACTGGAAGCATTACTATTTGTTAATAATAATAGTATTCTTCCGTCACTTCTATTAGTATAATCTACTTTAGCTCCATCAGTTACATCAACAGCAACTGCATCTTTTAATTCCTTAGCTTCGTTTCTTACTAAGTCAACATTTGTTACTTCTGCTACTGCCATTATATAGCACTTCCTTTCTTATATTTTTTTAATTAAGATTGATGACATCTTAATACAGCACATTCTTTTGGTCTTACCATTTTACCACCATATGTATTTAAACCTTTTATAGCTTCTGAAAAACCTTTTTCTGGTTCATATGGTTTTAATTTGTCAATACCATTGCAATATGCATATGCTTTAGATGTTTTTAAGATAATATAATCATCTGTTCCATCATTATAAGCATTATTTGTCATTTTGATTTTTGCATTGTTGTATAATCCTAATACACCTTTTGCAATTAAATCATCATTATTTGTCTTTAATTCTATTAATTTATTTTGGAATAACATATAGAACCAAGGTGTTAAGTACATAGTAACATCATCTTTTGTAGATACACCATTATTCCATAATTTAACAAATAAGGCATCTACCTCTTTCTTTGCAGTTTCTGCATCAGAAATAGCTTTTGATGCTGTTTTATATCCTGCATTTTTTGCCATTTGTGTAGCACAGAATATATCTTCTTGTTCTGCTAAAGCTCTTGTTGTTTCTGTTTGTAATGCTTCCATTACACCTTCTTGAGCTTGAGCTTTATCAATATTATCAATTCCATAGTTGAAATAATCGAATTGATCAATATCTAAATATGCTGATGTTCCATCAACATTTTCTGGTGCATCTATGTCCTTACCAGGTACATATTTTTTGATAGTTGGTCGTCCAGAATTTTGTATTTTTACTCTTTTTCCTTGTCCAGCTTCTCCTTCAAATTTATAATCACAGTCTTGTTTAAATACTGTGAATTTTGGTAATTCTAATTGTATGTATTTTGACCATACAACAGGTTTAAAGTTTGCGTAACTCATTTATATCTTTCTCCTTCCTATTTCCAACGTTTCATACTTTCTCTTACACGTTTCCAAATAGTAGGATTATCTAGGTCTTTACTTGATAGCTTGTCTACCTCTTCTGGAGTATAGAACTCTTTTTCTTTATTATCTGGTACAGTAGATTGTGAGCTTCCTGTAGAAGCAGGCTTTTTAGGTGTTTTATCCTCTTCTCCATTCATCTTATTCCACATTTTGTATACGTCACTTATCTTTGTTCCAGTTTTAAAATTATTAGCAAAAGCCTTGAAATTCTTATCTTGTAAGATACTTGTATCTACTCCGCTTTCTTTTAATTCTTTTTCTTCTAATTGGGCTGTTAAATATTCCCCTAACCTAAAAAACTCCGCATTTTCACGTGCGGTAGTTTTTCCTCTTTTTTGTTTAATTGCTAGCTCATTTGCTCTAGCTTCGATATCCTTGTCATCGTACATATCAATAATTTCGTTGGCATCTGCTTTACCTAGGATTTCTGCATCACGATTATTCTCTGTGCTGATGTCTGGAATATCTATTCCTTGCTCCTTGTAGAAGTCTTTTACTTTACTCAAAACATCATCATCATCTGTTAGTCCAAGTCCAGCTCTTAAAGTGTCCTCTAATTGTTTAGATTTACTTAATCTGCTTTCCTCTTCCTTACGGTATTTTCTTTCAAGTTTAGCTGTCTTTTGACTTACAATTCTATCTAAATCATCTTGTGTGTAAGTCTTTTCTTTAGGTTCTTGTGTATTGTTATCTTGACCATCATCAACATTTTCTGCATTATTTGATGTGTCCTCAGGATTTACGAATACTTCATCCTCTAAATCGTTCATATCTTTGTTTGCTCCCGGCATATGTTACCTCCCGTTTTAAGCCCGTCGGCTATTAATTCATATTTTTGTTTTATTCTGGCATATGTGCCTCCCGTTTTAAGCCCGTCGGCTATGGCACAAGCTAATGGATTCGAACCACTACCTAACAGTTTTGGAGACTGTTGTTCTTCCGTTAAACTAAACTTGCATAAAAAATAGACAGCCCTTTGACTGCCTATTGATTAACTGGTACTTGCTGTGTATTACCATTTGTATTATTTGCATTATCCACAATATTTGCTTCTTCTGGTGTTACTCCTGTTTGCTCAACATTATTCATTTCTTGTTGTTGCATAACTGCCTGCATAGCACTATTTAATGCATTTCCTGCTTTCTCTATTTGATTGAAGATTTGTTCTTTCTCTTCTCTTTCTTTAAGTATTTGTTTTAATTCTGCTTTTGGCATTGCTGAATCCTGTGGCAATGCATTTACAAACTCTTCAAAGTTTATTTGTCCAGCAGTTAATAGATTTTCTAGAGACATTTCCATAGCATATTTATCAAATGGCGATTTTGGTGTTGTCTCTATCTTTATATCTAAATCATATTTGTTTAATTCTTTATAGCTCATCTTGTATGTTTCATCTGTTGTTGTATTATTCATATAGTCTTTCTTTTCTCTTACTAGTTCTATACCTTTAACACTATTTGCTTTAAGCATTGCATACCATATCAAAGCTATATCTTCTATAAAATCTTTATATGCTTCTACTTGCTCATTTATTGGCTGTTGTGATGCTTGTTGTACTGCCAAAATGGATTTACCACTGGCTTGTGTAGGGTCTACATTACCTGTAACAGTATCACTTGCACCTGCTAAGTTTTGTGTCTCTTCTTGTAATTCCTTTTGCAATTGATATGCATCTGAACTGATACTTGCAGGTTTTAAATAATTAACTACTTTGTTAACATCATCTGCATTTAACTCGTTTACTTCTATAGTTGTACCTATTTTAGTTAAAGCTTTAGTATTAGATATATATTTTGTATTTGCAACTAACTTAGGAAAAGCTACCAATTTAACTGCTAATGCTCTTCTAGTAGCCGTTTTATTTATTTCAATTTGATTAGGTATTAATGTTTCTACCTCTCCTTGTCCTCTAGCAGAGCCTTTAACTCTTTCCCAAATGATATGCGCTACTGGATATCTATCTATTTCTAAGCAACTATCTTTCATTACTGTTGCTAATTTAGTACATTTTTTTGCCCATATCTTACCATCTTTACCTTTATATAATTTTAACAATTCTAGACACATTGGAACTATTTCTGTAGTTCTTAAATCTCTTCCTGACTGTTCTTCAATATCTTGGTCTTCTGTTATTAGTTCTATTTCTTTCTCGCTTATTTTATTTTGTCTTGCTTCTTCTTTTACTTC
Source organism: uncultured Clostridium sp. (assembly GCA_930990555.1). Lineage (GTDB taxonomy): Bacteria > Bacillota > Clostridia > TANB77 > CAG-508 > Merdicola. Next base: position 17,287 of record CAKNPW010000033.1, read on the forward strand.
TTCTACAGTACGTCTAAAAGATATAATTATATATGGTTGCTTTTGTATATCATCTTCATTCTCATTCCCATAATAAATGTTTGTTTTATTTACTTGTTCACAATAAATTGCATTACTATTTTCGTCTGGATCTGCATAAAAATAAATAATACCTTCTCCATCAATACAGGCATCATTTATACAACTTCTTATTAACTTATTTACTTTAGATTTTTCCCAAATTCTATTTGCATATCTATTAAGCATATCGCATATATCTTTTAAATGCTCACGTTCTTTCTGGTCTTTATATGTATCTGAATTGAAATAGATTTGATATGTATTAGTCTTTACTACACCAACTTTATATTTACAGATAGATTTAATCATGTTTAATGTTATTGGTTGTATCCCAGAAAGTTTAGCACCTTCCCATTGTTTACCATGATAGAAATTATAGTTTCTTTTACTCTTTTCATATAGTTGTTGTTGATAATTATAATCTTTACCACGTTCATATTCCTGCCAAACTGTAGTTATACTAGTCTCTTCACGTTTCTTCATCTGCTATCTCCTTTCTGGTACTCCTAACCCACCATCATATGCATCTAACTCAGCCAAATCATTTTGTAATTCTTGTATCCTTTCGTCTTGTTCTCTTTCTGCTCTATTATTCTCTATATTTTCATTTATTGTTTTAATAGGGTGTATTACTGCTTTTGGTACTTTAGGTAGCTCTTTATCTTTTCCAATCTTATATCCAACATAAAATCCAAAACATAAACATAAAATTGATATAATTGTATATATAAGCTCCATATTTACCTCCATTAAAAAGGGACTATGTCATCTCCATAGTCCTCTTCTATTTTATTTATATCTTCTCCAAATATCTTGTCTATTTGCTCTTGTAAATCTTGATACTTTGATTCTCTTTCATTTTTCTTATAATCTTGTTGCCCTCTTATATAATAAGATATAGCCAAAGCCATAACTAAGTCGTCATGGTATCCTTCTTCTGCCTCTGCCCTACCTTTATCATTTACTATAAATGTAAGCATCTCTCTTAAAGTTTCCTTATCCTGTATTGCATCTATATTGTCATATACTATTTCTTGCAATAAACCTAATATATATGGTCTTGTAATACTTGTTGTTTTAAATCCATAGCTCTTTTCATATTTATTATTGTATTGGTCTTCTTTCTTTCTAACATATTGATTTGGATAATTAAGCTCCATCAACTTTTGTGTAGGATATGTGGAAAAATTATTTTCTAGTCCTACTAATGCACAGTTGTAAAACATTCCTAAGCAATATACCTGTTTAGCATATTCTATTTCATTATATTGTTGTTTTAATACTGCTACCTGCTTACCTGTAATATTATTAATTACATGTGCTGTAAAGTAATCTGAACCTTCCCCTGCTGTATCTCCTCCTAGAACATAAGGTACTCTTTTTTCTGGATATTCATATATCTTGATATTACCCTCTTCTTGTTCTAAAAACTTTTGATTTCTTATCCTTATTCCATCATAGTAACAAGTAAATTTACCTCTTACTAATGGTTCTGGAGCTGTGTTTATTCTGTTTATTATATTTTCTTTATTAAAATAGCAATTACCTGTACTTAAAAATGCTTCTTCTGGACATATTGGATATTCTTGTTTAAATTGATTAATATCACCAGAACAGTTATTTTGTATACACCATCTTCTCCAAGTTAATTGCTCTAGTGTTAAATTATATTGTTCTTTAAGTTCTCTTTCTTCTTGGGTTAAATCAAATCCTGTATAAGGCATACAGTATTCTTTTAGTTCATTCCAACCAATAAAAAGAGGATAGAAGTCGCTTTTGCCTGCAACTGCTCTATCCCACATTTCTTTAAAATATTCATATCCATTTGCTGTACTTTCTATTATTATCATACTATCTGGAGTATTAGGAACGGCTTGTAATAAACCTGTCATTGTGGCCTTCTTATCGCCTTCCCAGAATGCTAATTCAGATAAGTGTAATGCTGTAAACGTATCAGAACGTCCTATTCCTTTTCCTCCAGCTGTCATACATTTTATTCTACTGTCTAGGCCTGTCCCTTGGTCATTATTAAATACTAGTTCCTTTGCATTAGATTTCTTTTGTTCTGGTTTAATATCTTCTGGTAAATACTCTAACATTCTTTTACTCATATTGAATAAGTTTGTTGTAGAATCTTCTTTATGTGCTACTATACCTGCATTATAGTTGTGATGAGTAACTACATTCTTAAATATTATTGCTTCTGTTTCTGTACTAAATCCCATTTGTCTTGCTTTTAATATTATTATTCTAATGGGCTTTCTTTTTCGATACATTTCTTTTATAACATTGTAATATTTAAGTTGTGGTTCATTTAATACAAGTGATACTATATTGTTTTTCTTATCTCTAATCTTTATATAGTTTTCTATATAGGCTTTTGTATTAATACTCATCTCCCTCAACTCGCTTTAAATACTCTTCATAATTTGTATTAATATTAATATTTGTCTCTTTAAACATACCTAAATGTTTTCCAATAAGTTCTAATGCTTTGGTTTTATCTAGCATTTTTACCTTTTTAGTATCTCCTATGTATTCTCTATCTAATCCTCTTCCTTCATATTCCTCAAATGTCTCTACTCCTGATATTGCTCCTGCTATATCGTCTTCTAAATCAATTATGTTTCTTAATGCTCCATTTTCTGTATATAGTTTTCTAATGTCTCCAAAAGCAATTTTTGCTAATTCTTTTAATACTTTGTCTTGAGTTATTTCTGTTCTTTTTTGTATTTCTACTTGTTTTTGTTCTATATATTCTTTAACCTTAGTGTTTCTTAGTAACTTACTACCATTTACATTTGCTGTTTCATCTTTTTTACAACGTTTGTATGCAACTTTATATGCTCTTGTTGCATTAAGGTCTATCAAGTATTCATCACAAAATCTTTTTTGTGCATCTGTCATATAAAATTGCTCCTTTCTTTATTCTTCTATCTTTATGCATCTGTTTTCCCATTTCTTATATACATCTAAATAAACTTCTTTTTTATCTCCATTATATGTAAGTTCATAATACATACCATCTGGCATTGTTGTACTTACTAATGCTTTATTGTTTTGCAATACTTTTACTGACCATACAATAAAAGTATTATCAACTGATATTTTTGTATTATTTGTTGTGTCTACATGCTCATTAAAATAATCTACTATTATTCTCTTACATAATTCTATAAACTTATCATTCCCCATTACTTTTCCCTCCAAAATATTTATCAACTACTTCTCTAATAATGTCATGTGAATTTGCTATAATATCTACAACATCTTCTTCACTATAATTTTGATCTAAATGAGTTATATATGTAGTAATATAACAATGTCCTAATTCATGTAGTAATGTAGTTCTTTTTCTATCCTCACATAAATCTTTATCTAAAAATATAGTTTGCGTGTCTGGATATGTTAGTCCATAATATTTTCCAAATTTATCAAACCTGTCATTACGTTTTTTTATTTCTTCTCTCATTTCATTTTGTGAGATTTCTTTTATTTCCCAATTTTTATTGTTAATCTTGAATTTAAAATTTCCTTTTGTCATTCTCTCTATTTATCCTTTCATAAGAAATACATTTACAATTTACACATTTTGCTTCTCCTGTAATTGTAATAGTTACGCTACACTCTTTATAATTTTTATCTTTATAGTGCTCGCAACGTGGGCATATTTCTTCTTCGAATTTATTTATAATTTCATTATCTTTCATATATACCTCCAATTCTGGTTGCGTATCTGGGAGTCGAACCCAGTATCTTTAGCTTATGAGACTAATGAGATATCCGTTTCTCTAAATACGCAATATAAAAGAGTAAGCATTTAAAACTTACTCTTAACATTAGAGGATAATTTACTTGCCTAAAGCGGTAGCATGGGCTTGCTAGTTATTAGCACTACCTTTTTTACTACTACCATTTTATAACGTTTTTACCGCACAAAATGCACAAATGTTAATTTTTTTCAAAAAATCTTTCTAGTTTCATTCTTGCTGTATTTTCACTATTGTATTGCATTTTTATTTGTATCTGAATCCAGCTTAAATTATCATAATATCTAAATCTTATAATTCTTCTTATTTCTGAATTATTTATATAGTTTAGTTCATATTCGATTTGCTTTACCATTTTTTCATATCTATATTTTTTACTTTTTAGCATCTTTTTGTACTGCCTTTTGGTTTTACTGCTAAAAATTTTATTAGATACTCCATTTATTCGAAAATTCCTTTTTATATACGGATATTCATGTTCACTTCCTGTTACAAAATCGCCTAATATTGTTTTTTCTTTTTTTTCTATATTCTTTAATCTTCTTTCTATATCTTTTATTTCTTCTATTAGGCTATCTGCTTGCTCTAATAATTCTTTAGTCATTTGTTCCTCCTATAAATATTTGACTTTTTGTGGATTTGTATTGTATGGCTTTTCTTTTTCTTCTATTAGTCCTAAATCTTGTTTATTAAAACATTCTTTGTATTTAAATTTAGTTTCTTCATATAACACATAATTTGGATATTCTTTAATTAATTTGTATTTTCTACTATTATTTTTAAATATCTTTGGTATATCCATTATTGCCTCCTAGTAATTCTGGATTGTCGTATATTTTGCCTATCACTTGAGCTCTTATATTTCCTTCTATATTAACTAATGCAGGTAGACATCTTAATATACTCCATTTAATTTCTTTTTCAGCTTTTAAATAAAAAGCTCCTTCGATAAAATCTACATACATAATATCTTCTAAATCAAATGCTCTTTTAATATCGTAATTAATTTTTAGAATATCTCCCTCATATATTTCTTTTCCGTTTTTATCTTTTAGTCCTGTGTATTGTCCTACTGTTTCTGGAATTACTTCAACCATATATACTTCATAATTATCTCTTTTTATGTTCTCTAATACATCTAATAAAATATAATATTTATCATCTGATATTACTAATGATCCATATATCCATTCTTTTGTATTTATAGACTTTCCTCTAAATTTATATTCTCTCATCTTTCACTTTCCTTTCATAGTATTCCTTTGCCTCTTCTAAATTATTAAAATTAACTAAATATCCTTCTTCTATTTGTTCTTCTAATATAAAATCTATCATTTTATTAAGTTTGTCTATTTCATTAAAATATTTTTTATTAGTATCTATAATTGCTAATGTTATCATATGTTCTTCATACATTTTGCTTCCTTTTGGTAATCTTTTTATTTGCTCTTCACAATGAGTTTGTAAATCTTTAATTTTCATCTTCCACTTTCCTTTCAAAATATTGTTTTATGCAATCTTTACAAAATATCTCTCTAGTTCCATTTCTACACTTAGTACAATCTTTATTAAATTCGCAAAAATCTTCTCCAATATCTCTAACACGAATGCAGTCTGCCATTAAATCTATAATCTTCTTTTGCTTAATATTATTGTGTGCTGTTGTTACTGCATCGCTTAAAGCTTTATTATATAATTGTTTGTATTTCTTAATTTGTTCTGCTCTCTCCTCTAATGTTTTTCCTTGCTTTGTTACAATAGCTTTATAGTTTGGATTTTTTTGTAACTTCTTAACTTCTTTTACTCTATTTCTTAGTTTTCGTAATAACTCTTTATTATGTTTTCTTAGTTTCTCTATCTCTGCCTCTTTTTCTTTTAGCATATTTAGGACTGTTTTTATGCTTTCTTTTGTTTTTGTAAAATTTTCCTCTGGTATTCTTATACACCTACCTTTATCAAGTTTTCCCATGAAATTTGTATGTAATTCTAAAAATTTTATAGCCTCTTCTTCTTTAGTCATCTACTCACCTTCTTCTATACTTCTCTTGTCGCAATTTCAGGTTTATTTATAAAAAAATC
>CAKNPW010000034.1 GCA_930990555.1 uncultured Clostridium sp.
ATTTCAAAGTATATATTTATCAATAAAGTGTGACATATGTTTGACAAACCTACATGCAAATTTTCTTTACATCTGATACTACATTTCCTAATCCTGAGCCTTCATGTGTAGTAAATACTTTAACCAGTTTTCCTTTAAAATCTAATTTTTCAAGCTGAGTAAACATACTCATAGGCATTGTTCCCCAATATATTGGAGAACCTATATATATTACATCATAATCTGAAATATTATCTAAATATTCTTTAAGTTCTGGTCTTGCATTTTTTCTCTTTTCTTCTAATGCTTCATCACAACAAGCTTTATAATTTTTTGAATATGGTTTTACTGGTTCTACTTTAAATAAATCAGCTCCTGTAATTTCTTGTATATATTCAGCTATAACCTCTGTATTTCCTTTTGTTATATTTCCCACTGCATAATTTTCGTCTGCTCTTGAAAAATAAATTACTAAACTTTTCTTTCCTTTTACACTTTCTTTATTTCCAAATAATGACATTTTTCTTCCTCCTTAATTATTTTCTGTTTTTAATGGTCCATAAAAGTAAGATGCTGTTGCTCCGCCATCAATTAAAAAGTCTGCTCCAGTAATAAAAGCTCCTTTTTCTGTCATTAAAATTTCCGCAACATTTGCTACTTCATCTGCTGTTCCAGGTCTACCTGCTGGGCATTTTGCAAACATATTTTTATAGAAATCACCACGAATTCCATTAAATTCATCAATAGCAAGTGGTGTTACAATAATACCTGGTGATATAGAGTTTATTCTTGCTCCTCTTTCTCCCCATTTTACTGATTCTGCCATAACTCTTTTTTCATTACATCTTTTTGCTAATTGATAAGCATGAAGAGTATCTTTTATATTCTCTGGTTGTAATACTTCTAAGTTTAATAATTCTTCTGTTGGTGTCGTTGCTAATTGTTCATCAATAACTGCTCCTAATTGTTCCATTCTATGGCCTGATTGAGATGAAATTGTAACACCTGTTCCGCCTTTTTTTATTACTTTTCCTACTTCTTCAAGTAATACTGCTGTTCCATATAAGTCTACATGTAATATTCTTTCAATTGGAGCTTGTGAAGGTGATACTCCTGCACTATTAATTAACATTGCAATTTCTCCATATTCCTGACCTTTTTTAATTAAATTTAAGATTGATTCTCTTGAAGAAATGTCACATTCAACCCACTCTACATCAAATCCTGCATCATTCATTATTTTTGCTATTGCATTAGCATTCTCTATATTTTTATCTCCTACTACTATTTTCTTTCCATATCCTACTCTTCTTGCAATGGCCATTCCTATTTGACCTGCACCAGTCCATAAAATTACATCTTTCATTTTTCATTCCTCCTATTTAATATTTTTAATAAATTTTGCTGGTACTCCAGCTACAACTGTATAAGGTTCAACATCTTTTGTAACTACTGCACCTGCTCCTATAACAGCTCCTTCTCCAATTTCAACTCCTGGGCAGATTGTAACATTTGCACCTATCCAAGCATTCTTTTTTATTGTTACAGGAATTGGTATTAGCACACAATGATCTTTTAAATCATGATTTACTGTAAGGATTGTAACTCCTGGTGCAATCATTACACCATCTTCAATTGTAATTCCTCCTCTTGCAACACATTTTAAATTGTTATTTATAAAAATGTTTTTGCCTAAATTTATTGAACTTGGATAATCAATTTGAAGTGGTGGTACAATAGAAGTTGTTTTATCTAGTCTTCCTTCAAATAATTCCTCTAAAAGTTTTCTATATTCTTCTGTCATCGGCTCTGTTTGATTTATCTTAAAAATTAGTTTTCTTGTTCTAGCAGCTTCTTTTACTGATTTTTCCATATCTTCTGGTATTCTTATATCTATCTTTTTTAATGGCCTATTCACTTATCTTCCTCCTTTTTATTTAATCTAATAATATTATAGTAACTATATTTATAAAGAACAATTCCGATTTCTTATGTGTCAGATAAGTTTTACTTATACGAAAAAAGAAGACCTTAAGATATAAGGAACTTCTAAATATTTTTATTTATATTCTTTTTCCAAAATACTGGCAAATTCTTCTTTTAATATATCTGTTGCCATCTTATTCCAAAAAGCATAATAATTTCGCTCTACTCTTTCTCCATTTCTTACTAATAAAATTCTAGTAATTCCATCTGGAACTTCTGCTAAAGTTGGAGTACCTGCTATTGGCAAAAATCCTTTATTGGCTCCAACTAGCATTCTTGCTTCATCTAAATTTTCTGCAAAAATAAAATTACCATTAAATCCAAGTGTATTTCCATAATATTCTACCTCGTTATCCTGTTGATTTTTTGATGAAATAAGAATGCAAGGAATTTGTTTTAAATCTTCAAAAGTTACTTCTTTTAATTCATGTAATAAAGATTTATTTGAAACTTCTATATAACAAGAACTTCTATACAAGTAATGATTTATATACTCTTCTGATAATGCTCTTCTTTGATCATTAATAACTATATCTAATTTATTATTTTTCATTTGTTCATATAATTCTTCATGATTTCCTGTCTGAATTTCTATATCTATATTAGGATATATCTCAGAAAATTTCATTATAGCATTATATATTTCTAATCCACAATAATTGTTTATATATCCAATTCTTAATACATCATTTTTCTTTGTTGCTATTTTTTTAAGATTCTGTTCAATTCTATCTACTTCATCTACCATAATTAAGCTTTGTTTGTAAACATATTCTCCTACACTTGTTAATTTAAAACTTCTATTACTTCTTTCTAATAATTCTACTCCTAACTCATCTTCCAAAGATTTAATAGCTTGTGATATTGCTGATTGTGATATGTAGTTTTCTTCTGCTGCTTCTGTAAAACTATTATTTTTTACAATAGATATAAAATATTGCATTTGTTTAAAAAGCATTACTTTCACCATCCTAATATTATTTGCTCTAGAATATCATAATTATATAATTTTAGCAATTTATAATCTTATAACACAATACTACTCTTGACAATTAGAATTCTAAGTATTAAAACAGAATAGTTAGAATTCTAATTGTTTTTATTCAACTAACTACCACATTTTAATTATTGGTTCATAGGAGGTAATTTATGTATCACAATTTAATGATGGAAAATCAATCTATTTTTACTAAATTAGTATTTGAAGAATTATCTGGCAAAAATTTATCAATTGGTCAACCTAAAATATTAGAATATTTATTTACACATGATGGATCAATTCAAAAAGAAATTGCAGAAGCATGTCAAATAGAACCTGCAACACTTACTAGTCTTATTGCAAGAATGGAGAAAAATGGATTAATAAAAAGAGAAAACAAAAGTGGAGATAAAAGATACATTTGTGTATATCTTACCGATTTAGGCAAAACTGCTAGTAATTATGTAATTAATGCCTTTAAAAACATTGAAGATATAGCTTTAAGTGGCTTTTCTGACGAAGAAAAAGAAAAATTTATATTTTTTCTTAAAAAAGCAAATAAAAATTTAATAAAAAGAAAGGATGAAGATAAGAATGAAAAAAAAGGAAATCGTTAAACGTTACATTATATTTATTATTGGTCTATTCATAAATTCATTAGGTGTAAGTATGATAACAAAAGCTAATTTAGGAACATCACCTATTTCATCTATTCCCTATGTTTTAAGTTTGCACTTTCCGCTTACATTAGGACAATTTACAATTATCTTTAGTATTTTATTAATCATTCTACAATTGATAATTTTAAGAAAAAATTTTAAATTAGAACATGTTCTACAAATTCCTGTATCAATTGCATTCGGATATTTTATTGATTTTACCATGATTTTATTAGGATTTGTTAATCCTACAATGTACATAATGCAAATTGTATATCTATTAATTGGATGTTTAATACTTGGCTTTGGTGTATATATGGAAGTTTTTGCAAATGTAGTTATGCTTCCTGGAGAATCTTTTGTAAGAGCTATTGTATCAACTTGGAAAACTGAATTTGGTGTTACAAAGGTTGCTTTTGATGTTTCTATGACTGTCATTGCTGCAGTATTATCTTTTGTATTTATGGGAAAACTTGTTGGCGTAAGAGAAGGTACTATAATCGCAGCATTACTTGTTGGTTTTATAGCACGTTTTATAGGTAGAAAATTATCATTTTTACCAGACAAAATATTTGGCAATTCAAATAATCAATCTAAAAATACTCAAGAAGACAATGAAAAATTACCAGTTCCTATGTGTATTGCTATAGGAAGACAATATGGATGTGGTGGACATGAAATCGGAAAACAATTAGCTGAAAAACTTGGATATAAATTTTATGATAGTGAAATTATAAAAATGGTTGCAAATACAACTAATTATTCAGAAGATTTTATTAGTAAAAAAGACGAAAAAATGCCTAGTCAATCTATATTTGATTTAGTAAATTATATGTATGAACATTATGATAAACATGAAAATCCCAAAGATACAATTTATGAGGCAGAAGTTAAAGCAATTAAAGACATTGCAAAAAATGGAAATTGTGTTATTATTGGAAGATGCGCAGATTATATTTTAAAAAATCAAAAAAATTGTTTAAGCATATTTTTATATGCACCTATTGAAACAAGAATTGCAGAAGTTTCTAAAAGAAAGAATATAAGTCTTGAAAAAGCTAAAAAGGAAATTCATCAAAATGATAAATTAAGAGCAAATAACTATCAATATTATACACATCAAATATGGGGTGTTTCTTCAAATTATAACTTATGTATAGATACTTCTATTGGATTTGATTCTGTCGTGGAAATCATTATAAATGCTTTAAATAGCATGAAATATTCTAAAAATTAAATTTATCTATATTTTAATCTTGTTTTGATTTTACCTATTAGCCAATTTGATTTTATGTTAATTAAGTGGTATAATTAATTTATTATTTTATAGAAGGAGGATTTTTAGTATGACAACACGGAGAACAGATTCTGTAAACAAGTTGAAGCTGGGTATTCTTATCGCTGGTGTCTTGGTTCTATTTCTTGCTTGTGCAACGATTTGGATTGAAATCAATAAGAAACCCGAACCTCAAGCAACAACAACATCTTCTGCTGATGAATCTACCTCAGCAGGAGACTCCTCACCAAATGATGCAAATGCATCGGAACCTGCCACCGATAACATAAGCATTAACGTGATGCAGGCAAAAATCGACGAACTGCAACAGCAGATTGCCGATAAAGATGAACAAATTACTGAACTGCAAAATGGAGAGGTAAGAAATGGAGGAGTTACCTTTCAGGAATTCCTTAATCTCTACTTCTGGCCTGATGGTCATACATACCAGATGGCTGAAGACAAAAATCTGTACAATAATTATGCTTGTACAGCTGAATATGAAGTAAGTGTTAATGATTATACATTCCCGTGCAATCGTACACTACCAATTACCCTGGACAATGGTCTCACCATTCATATGCTTATGACCACAGATGGTCAAATTCTATGGACACCTAGTCCATGGTTGAATCAGGTTCAGTAGCATCTTAAGAAGCCCCACATACTTCGGTATGTAGGGCTTCCCCTTTTTTTACAAAAATATTAGGCAGGGAACTTATAATTCCATGCCTAATATTTTATATTTCAGAAACCATTCTTCTTATTCTCTTATTAATTAAATTAAATCCTAAACTTTCATAGAACTTAATTAACTTGTCATTTTTAGCTACCAAAGAAACTTTTTCATACCCTTTTCTTTTTGCCATTTGGCTAATTTTATCAATCATAACCTTAGCATATCCGTTTCCTCTAAATTCCTTTTTTATAGCTATATTTGATATATAAAATTCATCATCTTCACATTCTCTGAAGAAGAAATAGTCTCTTATTGATGAATAAATATATCCTAATTTGTTTAAAAATCCTTTCTGAATTTTTACTACTTTTCTCTCACTATTAATTGTTAATATGTCAATATCTTTACCATCAATTAATAATGCCATACCAATCAACTTATTGTCTTTCCTTGCGACAATAAAGTTTTTTAATGAAAATCGGTTATTTTTAATCTTCATTAAATGTTCTAATACTTGTTTTCTTTCTTTTTCAGAACCATATCCCCATTCGAGCTCTGGTTCTGGCTCTGTAATGTAAATTAATTCTGTAATTTCCTTGATGTCTTTTCTAGTTGCCTTTTTAAGGGTAATACTACCCGAGGCACTTTCCATTTTAAACACTCTCCAATTCTTTTTTCTTTTTCGTGTTTTTTATTAGACTGATAACACATAATCAGCTTTTATAAAGTCTCTTATGTGAATTTGATAACCACTCTCCTTGTGTGTATTTTATATAATTGTTAGCAATTATATGCTTATATTTTAACATATTCTATAATAATTTTCAACTTTCAGCCTTTATTATGTCTGCAAACTCAAGTTTTATAACTTTACTTAAATCTTGAGCATTCATCTCTACTTGATATCCTATTTTCCCTGCACTAAACATTATCGTATCATACTTTCTTGCAGTTTCATGAATTACAGTTTTAAATTGTTTTTTCATACCTATTGGAGAACATCCACCATGAATATAACCTGTAAGAGGTAATAATTCCTTAGATTTAAGCATTTCTATACTTTTTTCATTTACTGCTTTTGCAGCCTTTTTTAAATCTAGTTCTTCTGCAACAGGAACTACAAAAACATAATGTTCACCAGTTTTTCCGAACTGTAACTAAAGTCTTAAAAGTTCTGTTATAGTCTTCTCCTAGGAAATCAGCAACTTCTACTCCGCTTATAGCTTTTGATGGATCATAAGTATGTTTTGTATAAACTATTTTATGCTTATCTAATATCCTCATTACATTTGTTTTTTCTTCCATTTTATCACCTAATTACATTTTTATTATTTTTTCCCAAGACAAATAATCTTTTCCGAAATGTCCATAATTAGTAGTTTTAGCAAATATAGGTTTTTGTAAGTCCAAATATTTTATAATTCCATTTGGAGTTAAATCAAATTTTCCCTTTATTTTATTAATAATCTCCTCTTCTTCTATCTTATTTGTTCCAAAAGTATTTACATATATAGATAAAGGTTCTTCTATTCCAATAGCATAAGATAATTGAATTTCGCATTTATCAGCATACCCATTTGCAACAATATTTTTTGCTATATGTCTTGCTATATATGCAGCAGATCTATCAACTTTTGTAGCATCTTTTCCAGAGAAAGCACCACCACCATGTCTTGCATATCCGCCATATGTATCTACAATAATCTTTCTTCCTGTAAGTCCTGTATCACCTAAAGGTCCACCAATAACAAATCTACCTGTTGGATTAATATAAATTTTTGTATTTTCATCAATCATGTCTTGTGGAATTACTTCATCTATTACATATTTCTTTACATCTGCTTTTAATTGTTCCATACTAATATTAGCTAAATGTTGAGTAGAAATTAATATATTCTCTATTCTTTTTGGAATATCATTCTCATATTCAACTGTTACTTCTGTTTTTCCATCTGGTCTTAAATATGGTATTATATTTTGTTTTCTAACATCTGTTAATCTTTTAGATAATTTATGTGCAATATATATTGCATATGGCATATAATTTTCTGTTTCATTTGTTGCATACCCAAACATAATACCTTGGTCACCAGCACCACCAATATCTACTCCAAGTGCAATATCATCACTTTGTTTAGTAATATTTATATCTATATCACAAGTTCTGTAATCAATATCTGTTTCGCTATTATCAAAGCCAATTTCTTTTATAGTATCTCTTACGATTTTTTCTATATCTAAATTAGCTTTTGAAGTTATTTGACCAGCAATTGTAATCTTATTACTTGAAGCAAATGTTTCTACTGCTACTCTTGAATTTTCGTCTTGTCTTAAGCATTCATCTAATATCTTATCTGATATATAATCACATAATTTATCTGGATGCCCTTCTGTTACACTTTCTGAACTAAAATAATACTTTTTCATATTAATACCCCTTTTTATAAATTTTTTATTACTATCTTTAAACACAAAAGTATAGTCACCATGCTTTAATGGTGACTATACTAAACATTTATATAAAATTTCTTCTAAATTACTTGTGTCAACTACCGATTCTATACATGCATCTAACATATTTTTTGGAGTTGTTTTAGTTAAATCTAATTCGTAGCCATTTTTAACAGCGAGCTCCCTTATAAACTCTCTTATTGCCCTACCATTACCTTCTCTAAATGGGTGCAGAACATTTAATTCTGCCATATAATATGCTAGTTTCTTCGATAATTCTTCCTTAGATAATCCTTGTAAATAATTTTCTTCTTTTAATTTATCCAATAATTTTATTAATTCTTGTTCTATATATTCCCATTCTGCAAATCTAAAGTTACCTTTTGCAATATTTTCACTTCTAAATAATCCTGCAAAATCATATATATCCTCAAACAGGAATTTATGAATTCCTACAAAATGATGAATATCAAAATTACCTGTTATCTCTTTTTGTCTTAATATAAACAATTTTGCAACAACTATTTTTCTTTCATAATCATATAGTTTTTCTTTATCTTTTATATTTAATTTATTTTTTAGTATATCTGTATTTTCATAACAGTATATAGAATTCCTAGCTTCATATAGATCATACATAAAACCAGCCCCTTATAAAGACATTTTCTTTATTTTATTTATCATATCCTGTTCTGTTATTTTTTGTTCCTGATAATCTCTTAATAAAGATATGTCCTCTTCTGTTACATACATATCTTCTATAGCTAAATCTCGTTTTAAATTTTCTATATCAAATTTAAATTTTTTCTCATTAAACATATCTTTTCTCCTTACACCATACTACCTTTTTATTATACCACATTTTGGCGAAAATATCAATATTTTTGGCTTTAAATGACAACAAAAAAGACTGTAAAAACTACAGTCTAATTTCTATTAAATCCTATGTATTTTGATTTTCTAGAGAATGCTAAAATTGCTTCGAATATTGGTCCTAATATCCATAGTCCAAAACCAAATCCAATTCCTTTTCCAAAACCTTCTGCTAATGTAAATTTAGTATAAATATTTATAATTATTAATGCAAACCAACCTACTATTGGTACTAGTAATAACAATAATACCCATGGTGATACATCACATATCTTATACATAACAACATCTCTATATATTGGTATTAATGCTGCCCAACCATGTTTTCCAGCTTTTTTATAAATTCTCCATCTAACAATAATATTATAAATTATAAGTACAACAATTATCCACATTATAGTCTTTACTAATGTAAAAGCCATTATTAAATTTACGCCTAAAGATATTTTATCAGTTGTACTCATATCTTGCTGAATATTATTTAATATTTCTGTTGGAGTTGCTCCATCTTCTAATTGTTGTTGTATTTCATCTATATTAATATCTTCTGAAAGAATCTTATTTAATTGTTTTGCGTCAACGGATCTTAGTACACTAGTTCCAGAATCTATAACATTTTCACTTATCCCTTGTTCTGTTAATAAGTCTTTATTTTCTTCGATTGCTGTTGCAATTTCTTCATTACTATATTTTTCACTTAAATCTTTATACGCTTGTAAAACATCATAAATATCTACATTACCTTCTGAACTTGACTGTATTAAATCTTTTATATCATCTAAATTATTAACTTCTACTGTATTATCTGCTTTTGTAAATGTAATACATAAACTTATTACTATAAATAAAATTATACTTGTAATTATCTTTCTTTTCATTTGCTTATTCCTTTCTTTACTATTCTTCGTTTACATCTAAAATTGAAAATAACTCATCATTATTTAGTTCTTTTATATTAATAACAACTGAAATTCCGACTACATTTCCATCTAATTTTTCTATCTCTTTTTTTAATGTTTGAACTGTATTTCCTGTTGCATAAATGTCATCTATAATATAAAAATTCTTATCTTTATATTCCTCATTATTTATTAATTTAGGTAATTCCAATTCATCTTTGCCATATTCTTTAACATATTCGAATGTGGTTTGAACTGTAGTAGGTGGTAATTTTCCTTTTTTTCTTACTGGAATAAACCCGAGTCCCATTTTTTCTGCTACTGGACATCCAAAGAAAAATCCTCTGGATTCTGGTGATACAATGTATTGTACATTTTTATTACTAATTTCTTTTACAAAAATATTAGTAATTTCTTTATAAATTTCTGCATCTAGTAATAATGGTACTATATCTAAATACTCCATTCCTTTTATAGGAAAATCCTTTTCGGTTCTTATATAATTATCGTTTTCTAAAAGATTTTTTAATATTTTCATCACATCACTTCTTTCCAAAAAAGATAATCTATACAAATATAATTAAACTATATTTTTTATTTTTTCGCAATAGTTTTACATTTTATTTAATAATTCTTTAATAAATTTCCATATCTTTTTTGTAGAACTTATAGAAAGTCTTTCACTTGGACTGTGTACGTCAAATGTGTTTGGTCCTATACACACATATTCACAGCTTGTTTTTTTATTAATAAAAAATCCTCCTTCTACTACTCCTTGTGATACAATCTCTTCCATCTCTTCATTATAAAGTTCTTTATATACCTTTTCACATTCACTTGCTAAAGTATTGTTTTCCTTCTTCGGTACACCTTTTAAGATTTGATTCCATACTATTTCTATGTCATATTTTTTTATTAAACTTTCTAAATTTTCTAAGTATTCTTTTTCGAATTCTGGTACATTACTTCTTTCTGAAAATTCTATCTCTATGTCATTTTTATTTGTTTTAACTTTTGCCATATTACCTGATTGCAATACATTTCCTTGCTCATCTTTCTTTATAGCTCCACTTTGAAATTCTTCAATGAAATCTATTATTTTATTGCTATTTTCTTTATTTATTACCTCTGTAATTTCTGCATCCTTATTTAATTCTATTTTTACATCTTTTCCATAAAATTCTTTTTGTTTAGTTATTTCTTTTATTATAATTTCTTCCGCATTTTTATTTTCTGTAACAAATTTAACAGACACCTCTCTTGGAATAACATTCACTTGACTTCCACCCGTCATATTTGCTATTTGTACATCTTCCAATTTTTTTAATATTTCTATTGCTAATTTTATCGGATTTCCTCTTGTTTCATCACCTATATTTCCACCAGAGTGACCTCCTTTAAAATTATCATATACTAATTCAAAGCCTGGCTTAACTGTTTTTTCTCTTATAAAATTTATTTTTCCTTTCCATTCATTACATTCTGCTGAGCTAATTAAAATTTTTCCTTCTTTTCCATTATCTAATGAAATTATTCTATTACTTTCTATGTTAGCTAAATCTAAATTTATCGCACCTAACATTGTCGTTTCCTCTTCTGAAGTAAAAATACATTCTAATTTAGGAGGTTTTATCTTTTTACAATCCAACACCGCTAATATAATTGCAACACCTATTCCATTGTCTGCTCCAAGTGTTGTTCCTTTTGCTCTTATGAAATCCCCGTCCACATATAACTCTAGACCATCTTTAGAAAAGTCATGATTACTCTCAGGTAGCTTTTCACAAATCATATCTGTATGCGCCTGCAATGCAATAGCAGGACTATTCTCTTTTCCTAATGAAGCCTCTTTTTTTATTACTATGTTTCTATAATTATCTGTGTAATATTCTAAATTTCTTTCTATTGCAAATTTCTTCAAGTATTCAACAACTTTATCCTCTTCTCCTGACCTTCTTGGAATTTTACTTATCTCTCCGAAGAACTTCATTACTTTACATGGTTTTAATCCTTCTAACATATTTATCTCTCCTTATTTTAAATATCTTTTTAAAAACTCTTTCGTTCTTTCTTTTTTAGGGTTATCTATTACTTCTTCTGGTTTGCCTTGTTCAATAATCTCTCCGTTGCTCATAAAGATAACTCTATCTGCAATTTCTCGTGCAAAACTTATTTCGTGTGTAACAATAACCATCGTTCTCTTTTCACTCGCAAGTTGTTTTACAACTTTTAAAACCTCTCCTACTAATTCTGGATCAAGCGCACTAGTAGGTTCATCCATAAAAATAATCTTTGGATTTATTGCAAGTGTTCTCGCAATAGAAGCTCTTTGTTGCTCTCCACCTGATAAATTACATGGGTATTGGTTTATTTTTGCTTCTAGACCCATTCTCGTTAAAATTTTAATGCCTTCTTTTTCTGCTTCCTCTTTCGATTTTTTTAAAACATGTATCATTGCTTCAGTTACATTTTCTAAAACAGATAAATGAGGAAATAAATTAAAATTTTGAAATACCATTCCACATTCTAAATTCATTTTATTTAGAATTTCTTTATCAGCATATATAACTTTATTGTTCTTCTTATTGTATTTTTTAGGCAATTTATTAGCTGTTTTAATTTCCTTTATCATAGGTTCTCCACATATTTTTATGTTTCCACCATCTATTTTTTCCAATTGGTTTATACATCTTAAAACTGTAGATTTACCAGAGCCAGAAGAACCAATTATTGCTAATACTTCACCTTCATTTACAGAAAAAGAAACATTTTTTACTGCATAATTATCTCCAAATCGTTTTACCAAATTTTCGATTTCTAATATTTTATTCATTCTTCTCGCTCCTTTCTTAAGTTATAGTATAATAACTATATTTTTTCTCAGCTTTGTTAAATGCATAAGTAATTATTGTACATAAGACTAAATACATCAATCCTGCCACACATAATGGCAAAATAGAAAATTGATAACTTGCTTGTTTTTGTGCTAATGCAAAGATTTCTGTAATTCCTATTATTTGTGCTAATGAAGTAGTCTTAATTAAAGATATTACTTCATTTGACATAGCTGGTAATATTCTTTTTACAATCTGTGGAAGTAATATTCTAAAAAAAGTTTGTGTTTTGCTAAATCCTAATGTAAAAGCTGCTTCTTTTTGTCCTTTCGGTACACTTAAAATTCCACTTCTAAATATTTCTGCAAAATATGCTGCATAGTTTACTACAAAAGCAATTATTATTGCTACAAACCTGTCATAAGTTACCTTAAACAAATAATATGGTGCAAAATATATAAAAATTATTTGTAACATCATTGGTGTTCCCCTAATAATTAATATATACACTTTTATTAGTGTTTTAACTATTCTATTTTTTGAATTTCTGGCAACTGCAACTAGTATTCCTGCAGGAATTCCTAAAACTAATGTAAGCAAAAAAATTAATAGAGTTGTTCCCAGTCCTTCTGATAATATTTTTAATAAATTTAAAAAGTTTTCCATCTTTTCCTCCTTTCGGTTTACAGCTCCGGGGTTAGGGACAGTCTAGAATTTAGAGATGTTTCCTGTGCACCGGGATTTGGGCGTTCCTTGGGTCCGGGATTTGGGGACGTTCCTCGGGATTTGGGGACGTTCCTAAAATCCCTTTTTTATTTTTTAATTAATTAAATTTCTAAATAAGAAAAAAGAACCGTCCCCAAATTTCTAAACTGTTAAATCTGCTCCAAGCCATTTTTCTGATAATTCTTTTAATTTTCCTTCTGCTCTTAATTCATTTAATGCATTTTCTACTTTATCTTTTAAATCTGTATTTCCTTTTTTAAATGCTATAACCATTCCTTTTGATTCTTCACCTATTCCAATAGCATCAAATGTTTTAAAATCTTTGTCTTGATTTTGTATAATATAATTTCCAGAAATTTGACTCATATAAACTGCATCTATGTTTCCTGTTTCTAAATCCATAAGAGCTGTTAAATAATCTGTATATCCTATTACTTCATCTAACTCCTTACCATATTCAGATTCACTTAATCTCTTTTCTTGTACAGAACCACTCTGTACACCAATCTTTTTCCCTTTTAAGTCATCTTGATTTGTATAACTTGAATCACCTTTTACAACAAACATTGATTTATCCTTAACATATGGATTACTTAATGTCATTGCCTCATTTCTTTCTTCTGTATATCCAAAACCATTCCATATGCAATCAATATTTCCTGAATCTAATTCTTGTTCTTTAGCTGCCCAAGATATTGTTTGAACTTCTAATTTCATGCCTAATTTACTACAAACTTCTTGTGCTAAATCTATGTCAAAACCTACTAGTTCATTATTTTCGTTTCTGTACCCCATTGGTGGAAAACTATCATCCATTCCTAATACAAATGTATTGTCTTCTTCTTGAGTATTTTTGTTAAATGCAATTGCCACTCCTATAATTGCAATTACTAATACAACTCCTACAATAATTAAAATTTTCTTATTCATATCATTTACCTCCATTTTTAATTTAATAAGGTTTACACCTTTATTTATTTTGAAGACCTTTTTGTTAAAATGTCGCGACCAATTTTAACAAGTACGAAAAAAAGACCTTAAAGATACATTTTTAGTACCTTTAAGGTCTTCTTAAACAATAAAGGCACAAGCAGTTAAAGCCTGTGCCTAATAGACACAAGCTTACCTGTGATGATGATTTAATCCTTTATTGTTTAATATATTTCTCATAAAAAGCTCTCCTTTTTTATTGTGTAATAGTATATAATGTTTTTTTAGCTCAGTCAATACCTTTTAATTATTTTTGTAAATTCTTGGAACTCTCCCACCTATTTCGCATAATATTTCATAAGGTATTGTTTCTAAGTGTTTTGCTGTTTCTTCTATATGTTTATTATCTTTTAAAATTTCTACTTTATCATATAAATGTACTTTTTCATTAATTTCTACAAATAGCATATCCATACAAACATTTCCTACAATTTTGTATTTGTTATTATTTATATAAACATATCTTCCTGTATTTTTTCTAATTATTCCATCTGCATATCCCACAGGAATTACACCTATTTTTGTATCTTCTTCTGCCTTAAATATTCCAATATATCCTACAACTTCGCCCTTTTCTAAATTATGAATTTGAACTACTTCACTAATTAATTTTACTGGTGATTCTAATTCAATTTTTTCGGAAAATCCATACATAATTATTCCTAATCTGCATCCATTGGCTTCAATTGGCTTTTTATAGTTTGTTAGTGCTTCACTTGCTGAAATGTGAATAATAGGAACTTTGGAAATATCTATTTCTTTTAATAAATTCTCAAAAAGTTCTATTTGCTTATTATAATCTGTTTCTTTTGATGCATTATATATATGTGTAAAAATTCCTTCTACATCTATATTATTATTTATACACTTATCATATAAACCTTTTAAATTTTTATTTATTCCTAACCTATTCATTCCTGTATTTATCTTTATATGGGCTTTTAATCCATGTAAATTTTGATCTAGTATTTCTTCTAAACAATCTTCTGAATGAATTGTTATTGTTATATTATATTCTATTGCTTCTTTAATGTGCTCTCTATTTATATGACCTAATACTAATATTGGAATACTTTTAAATTTTTTTCTTATTGCAATTGCCTCTTCTAACGTTGCTACTGCTAAATAGTTACATCCAGCATCAATTATTGCCTTTGTAACAGCTAAGCTTTCGTTATCTAATCCATAACAATTTGCTTTTACAACTCCAAAATAATATTTATAACTTGGATAGTTTTTTATTACTATTTTAACATTATTTTTTATCTTTTCTATATCAACTTCTAAATATGTTCTTCTCGAAAAATTCATACTTACACCTCTTTTAATATTCTATATATTTGTCCCCAATTATTTACTTCTTTTAAATATTTATTTTCAGCTATTTTTGGTCCACGTATTCCTCTAAAATAGATTGCACGTATTTTATTTGCTTGCATCTTTGTACATGTAGATGGGCTGTCATCTATCATAATATCAATCTTTTCTTCTTTACATACTTTTAGTTTATTATGTTCTTTCCAAAAATATTTATCGAATGTTAAATTATTTTCTTTAAATTTATTAGCAACAATATTTATCATCTCTTCAGTTTCTGTCCCTCTTGTTGATATTATAATTAACTTATGTCCCATTTTTTGTAACCTATGTATAACTTCTATCGCTCCTGGCATTATATTAGATTCTTTAGATAGTCTTAAAAAATATTTATCTTTAAATTTTTCTTTTTCATCAGTCGTCCAATCATATTGGTCTTGAATAAAATATGTATCATTTACCTTACCATTTCCTCTACATTCTTCTATATCAAATATTTCTGACATTGCAAGTAAACCTTTTTCCCAATCTAATAAAACAGCATCTACATCTATACCTATATTCATAATTCTCTCCTTTTTGATAAATATATATCTAATAAATTAATTTGTCAAAATTAATTTCATCATTCAATTTTTAAATTTCATTTATTTTGTTAAGATTATACATGGCAATAAAAATGACAGGAAGTCTAATCTAACTTTCCTGTCACTTTCATTTCTGTGTTAAGCAAAATATATAATCTCTGTCCTCTTTGGATTAACCTCTTTCATAGGTAACTTTCCAAGTATATGAATATTGGTAATAGTCTTTTCTACATTTTCTATCCACTCCAGAAATATTGAGTTGTATTCATCCTGTTCAGTTAGTTGAATTTTCTCAACTTTCTTTAATGTCTGCGCTCTACCTACTCTGGTAAGCCATTTATCACCTTGTTTCACAAAGATTTGAAATCCTTGCACGAGATTTTGGTCATATTGCTCAAACAAAATCGCCGCCATTTTTGCATCATTTTCATTTTCTACCGGAACATATTTCAGCTCCGTCTGTATAAATTCTTTAATATCTGCCACCAATACGTTGAACATCTCTTCTGTAATGTCCTTTGGTAAGTATGGTGCACACATGATGTTAGTGGTTATACCATACCAGATCTTAAAAATTCTGCTTACGTTTTTAAGCGCTCTTTTGTCCGTCCACCGTTTTTTTAATTTTTCTAGTGTATACATTCTTCTACCTCCTGCCTTCTGGCTTATGTTAACAGAAATATTATACCATAATATACAATTAGATTTCAAATTCTTGTACCTCACAATTGTGTAAGCAATAATTAATAAGCTTACCATCTGCTGGAATTCCTTTAAAATAACAATTTATAGCAATACTTACACCACCATGTGTTACTAATAAAACATTTTTATCTTTGTATTCTTCCTTTATTTTATCTAAAAAATTTGAAATTCTACTGTTAATATCTTGGATAGTCTCTGCTTTTTGGTATTTTTGGGTTACATTATAATCCCAAAATTCATCAAACTTTATTTTTTCGCCTTCAAATTCTCCAAAATTTCTTTCAATTATCTGATCGTCAAATATAATTGGAATATTTCTTCCTTCATTTATTATTTCTGCTGTTTGTTTCGCTCTTTTTAATGGTGAACAAATTATTAAATCTATATCTACATTCTTTAGTTCTTCTTTAGTTTGTTTAGCTTGCTTAATTCCGACTTCATTCAATTCAATATCTGTTCTCCCCTGCGTTTTCCCTTGCACATTCCAATCTGTTTGTCCATGTCTTGTTACATAAATCTTCATTTTTCCTCTCCTTTACAATCAACCTTTATAGGTCAAATTATAGTTCATTTATAATATTATATAAATCAGGTATAACTATAAATTATATTTTAAATCTTATATAAGCTCTATCATCATAGCTTTCTTGATTTTTTACAAAGCCTCTTTCATGCCAATATTCTTTATAACATAATGGATCATTTTCTTTTATAAATTTGTTATACTCTTCACATTCTTTTAAGGTAGCAAATATTTTTCTATATCCATCTGTACAAAAAGCAATTTCGCTTACATCCTTTGGTACATCTACTATTTTTATAAGATCCATATCTAATTTATTAAATCCATCAATAGATACATAATCATATCTACCATAAAATCTCTTATTTCTAATAAGTGGTTGCCTTTTTATAGTTTCGTCCAAAAATTGTCTAGTTATGTCATTTTCTAATAATTCATCCTCTGTACATCCTGTCTCTAAAAGATATTCTATTAAGATTTTTCTAAGTTTTGCATACATTATATCTACTTCAAGTTCATTATCAATTATGGTATTACCATATAATGCTTTGCAATCACCTATCATCCATATTTGATTATAAAATTTAGAATATATTACAACTGATGCAGCAGGTTGTTTTCTTGGATCATCTTTTATTAAATCATATATTCCTTCGTTTTTATATTCCTCTAATATCTTTTCATTTAAATAACTAATAGCTTTGTCACATCTAGATTTTTCTGGTATTATTGGTATAATATTTTTTAAAATGTCGGAAATAATTTTACCTAAAGCTTTACCTTGACAAGGATTTTCTTGGGATGTAACGCCATCTATTACTGCAATAAAGTTTTTAGAAACTACTATTGCATCCTCACATAGCTCTTGTTTTTCATACTTTCCTTTTATGAATTCTTCAATTACTTCCATATTTTACTCCTCTTCCAAATTATCATTATAAAATTTATTTCTACAATATTTTTTAGCAAGCCCACCTTTACTTGTTTCCCTATAATGGCTTCCTAAATCTTTTCCAGTTTCATACATTGTTTCGACAACTAAATCAAATGAAATTTTGCTGTCTTTATATAAAAGTGATGCCATATTAGCTGAATCTATTGCTCTAATTGCTGCTACTGCATTTCTTTCTATACAAGGTATTTGTACATATCCATAAATAGGGTCACAAGTTAAACCTAAATGATGCTCCATTGCAATTTCTGCTGCACATTCAATGACATCTATTGAATGCCCTTTTATATATGCATATGCAGCTGCTACCATAGAACAAGCAGTTCCAATTTCGGCTTGACAACCACATTCTGCACCACTAATTGAAGCATTTGTCTTTACTAAATTTCCAATTAATCCTGCAATAGCTAAACCTTCTAATATTTTAGCTTCATTAACATTTTCTTGTTTATATAAATAATATAATACTGCTGGTAAAACCCCTGATGCACCACATGTTGGTGCTGTTACAATCATTCCTCCTGATGCATTTTGCTCACTTGTAGCATATGCATATGCTGTTAACAATCTAGTCCTTTTTAAGTCTGCAGTTTCATTTTCTAATTCTTTACTATATAATGTTTTTGCTTTTTTTGGTAGCTTTAATCTTCCTGGAATTAAACCATCTTGTTCTAATCCCTCTTCCAATGTTTTTTTCATAGTTTGCCAAACTGTTTTTAAATATTCTTTTAAATTACTATCTTCTTGTGAATATATATACTCCAATAATGAAATATTCTTTTCTTTACAATTATTTTTTATATCAGTATATGTTGTAAAATCATATATATCTTGTTCTTCCTGGAATTCCTCTCCTTCTATTTGTATACTTCCTCCACCTATTGAATAAGCCCTAAATTTGCCTAATTCTTCTTCATTTTTTAATGCTATTAAATCCATTGTATTGGGATGTTTTAGTTCTTTTATTTCTTTATTAAAAATTATTTCTACATTACTTGGTTTTAAAGCTTCATATATTATTTTATCTGTTAAATGTCCCTTACCTGTAAAAGCTAGTGAACCATATAATATGATTTTATATAAGTTTGCAGTTGGGTATCTTTCTTTTAATAATAATACTGATTTTTTTGGGCCCATAGTATGTGAACTAGATGGACCATTTCCTATTTTATATAATTCTTTTATCGATTTCATACATTTTCTCCTTTGCACAGTAAGTATAACATACTTTATATTTTTAGGCTATCTATATTTATTTTTCCTATTATTTTACAAATTATGTTGATTATATTTAGCATTTGAAAGGAGCAGTTGAACATGGAAAAAATATAAGAAATAATTCGGAGGTTAAATGAGTTTAAATAAGCCCCTGAACTTATGGACTTTTTACCTTCATTTGATGAAATGCTTAGAAATATTAACATCCCCGAATTTGATCTACAGGAATTTGATAAATTATTAACACAATGCTTATACAATAATGTCATATATTCTTTGGCAGAAGGAGTATAAATCAATTCCGTTATGCATACTCGTCATAAGAAGTGGTACAAATATGAAGATTAATTTTCTTTTAAAGGCTGTAAGATTTACATCTTACAGCCTTTAGTCTTTATTATATTATTCGTCAAATAATTCATTTACCATATCTACTTTTATACTTCCTGAACCTATATCTGCAATTATTTTTTCTTTCATACATAACTTATATTTCAAAATAATATATTTTTTCATCATTAGCTAAAGTTTCTAAATATTTTGCCCCAAATTTTTCATAATAATTATCTAATGTAGTTTTTAAATAAAGTCTTTTAAATCCTCTTGATTTTGCCTCTTTTAAAATTGCATTATTTAAAATCTTTGAATACCCTTTTCCTCTATACTCTTTTTTTACAAACATAGTTGCATACCATGGTGATAAATTTTGTCTTTCCTCACAATCATGTTCAAATATAGATATGAAACCTATCAATTCATCATTATCAAGTAAAATTAATTTACAAAAATTTTTATTGTCTAAGTTGTTTTTTATTTTTTCTATTTTTCTTAATATTTTTTTATTAAATTCTGCTTGAGTATTACATGTTTTGCCCCATTCTTTTTGTGTTAGTATTGCAACTTCTTTTAAATACTCTTGTTTATCTTTAATATTATATATTTTTAACATAAGTTCTCCTTTTGAATACTTTTATTATGAGTGTTTGTATCCATAAATAAGCATTATAAGTATTATTACAAGATATACTATATGTATCAATCTTTTGCTATCTTTTAACTCATTTATTTCTTCTTTTTGCTCATTTATTTTATTATTCATATTTGTTATAGAATTTCTTTTTGATTCAAGTTCTTTTTTCAAATTATTATTATCAATAATAATTTGATTAATATCTCTTGTATCATTAGTATTTACTTTAGGTATATCTTCTGTTTTTTTAACATCATCTACTTTAACTCCACCTTCTTCAACTGGTCCTGTATACTCTCCAGAATAGTAACTACTATGATAATGATAAGTTCCTGTAGAATGATTATAATGCCCGCCATATGCATCCGTCCTACCAGAGTGAGCTAACGAGAATGTATTTATCAATAATATTAGACTCATTATTATTAATACTTTTTTTCTTTTCACTTATTTCTCCCCCATTTAAACAGTATCATAGATAAATCCAAAATACAACTATTAAATTATTCTTTTATTTTTCTATTTTCATTAAAAAATTTAATACACAAAATAAAATTAATTTTATAAAAAACTAAAACGGTAAATATGTGTGAAAACAAAAAAATAAAAGCTAAGTTAATTTTTTGTAATCAGTTTGGCTCTACGCTTTATTGCACCTCTTGTTGGATTCAGCAAGCCATGTCCTAAAAACAGCCATCAGGGCTGTCTTTACCTATAGTTTGTTTGACACGTCCTTTTCGAGTCGTACAAATAAAATGCAAAAGAAAAAGTCCATTAAAAAACGGACTTTTTCTCTCTTGGCTCCTCTTGTTGGACTCGAACCAACGACCTATCGGTTAACAGCCGAGCGCTCTACCAACTGAGCTAAAGAGGAATATATATATTACAATTTGTATTATATACTATTATATTTTTTCTTGCAAGATTTTATTCAAAAAAATTTTATTTTTTTATTTTTACAACATCTTTTATTAAAGTTTTAGAAATATTGTCTGTTACTTCTGGAAATAAATAATATATAGAAAATCCTAATTTTTCCTCTATTTCGGCTTGTACATTAAATATTCCTTGTAAATTTTTTTCAGAAACATCTGTTATACCATATCTTAACATACTTTCTGTTCTTCTTCGTTCTATTGTATTTATTCCACTTGCGCTTCCCATGTTATCTGCAATTTGTAAAATTTTATCATATACATTAAATCCATTTTTATTTATATAATCTGCAATAAAATCAATTTCATTTCTAGCAAGATTTGTATCTTTTTTAGTTAGATTTGATATTACCAAATTTCTAGAATAAAAAGTATGCGTTAAACACACTCTACCCTCTTCTTCATAACCCAAATCTTTTAAATAATTATATCCTTCTATAATATGTCTTAATCCCACATGCTCTCTGGCTCTTCTTCCTATATCATGCATTAAGCCCAATACATAAGCTTTTTTGCCATCTAAATTTAATTGATCAGCTAATCTTTCAGCAACTATTGCAACATTTACTGAATGCTTTATCCATAATTCTTTATTATTTCTTGGCGCTTCTTCTAGTAGTTTATATGCCTCTTCTATCGATAATTTATCCATTATATTTCCTCCATTTTTTTGATTATATCTTATATAAACTTTTTATGCAATTATTTTTTATATAGGTTTAAAATAGATATGTCACACCTAGAATGAAAATAAAATATTGAA
>CAKNPW010000035.1 GCA_930990555.1 uncultured Clostridium sp.
GGTAGCCTTCTAGGCGAAGAGCAAACCACCCGTTTTACGGGTGGTTATGATTTCTTTAATAAAAGCTAGATTCTTATTAAATGCATAAATATTAAATATTAAATGAAAAATATATTTTATTGCGACATTAAATTCTAAAATAAAGTAATATGTTAACCACCTCTTTAATAAAATTTAAAGAGGTTATATTTATGTATGGTAACAATATTAAAATAGAATTCATTGTAAATAAAATATTATACAAGAAAAAAATAATTGATAAAAGTATGTATGACAAGGTAGCAAATAAGCTGAATAAATTGCTATATAAAAAACACAAGTAATCTTAACATAAAAACATGAAAGGAGTGTAATCATTTGACTATATTCGAAATGAAACAAGCCTTTTCACAGGGAAAAACAATTTTCGATTTGCCATTAAATGTTGTGTTTTATGCAAGAGTATCAACAGAAAAAGAAAAGCAAATTAATTCACTAGAAAATCAAGTAACATTTTTTGAAGAGTATATCAAACAAAATAAAAATTGGAATTTTATAAAAGGATATATAGACGAGGGAATAAGTGGAACAACATCAATAAAAAGAGAAAATTTTATGAAGATGATAGAAGAGGGAAAGCAAAAAAAGTTTGATTTATTAATAACTAAAGAAGTATCAAGATTTTCACGTGATACAATTGACAGTTTATTATATACAAGACAATTATTAGAATATAATGTATGTGTTTATTTTTTATCAGACAATATTATAACAGCTTCTAGTGATGGAGAGTTAAGACTTACAATTATGTCTAGTATGGCACAAGACGAAGTTCGCAAGATATCCGAAAGAACAAAGTTTGGATTTAAAAGGGCATTAAAAAAAGGAACAGTTTTGGGAACAGATAATATTTGGGGATATAAAAAAAATAAAGGAAAACTAGTAATAGATGAAGTTGAAGCTGAAATTGTTAAAAAGATTTTTAGTATATATGCAAATGATAATAGAATAGGCTTAAAAAAATTATCAGAGCAACTAGCAATACAAGGATATTACAATCATAATAATAAACCATTTCATCAAAATACATTAAAGAAAATTATTCAAAACCCTAAATATAAAGGCTATTACACTGGAGGATTATCAACTGTTGTAGATTATCGCACAAAAAAACGTAATTTTTATGATAGAAAAGAGTGGATAACATATAAAAATTTTTCTAAAGTTCCACCAATTGTTTCAGAAGAATTGTGGGAGAAAGCTAATCACAAGTTAATAGAAAGGGGAAAAAAAGTAGCAAAGGCAAGTAGAAAATATCAAACAAAATATCCTTTATCTGGTAAGGTGTATTGCAATAAGCATAATTGTAGTTTTGTAAGAAAAATTAGACATTACAAAAGCAAACAAGATGCTATATATTGGTATTGTAGTGAATTTCATAAGACAGGCAAGAAAGAATGCTCACCAGCATATATTAAAGAAGCAGATATATATAACAAGCTGGTAGAACAACTTAAACAATATAAAATTAATAAGCAAGAAATTTGCAAAGATTTATTAAATATGTATAAAGGAGCAATAGAACAAGAAGAGGGGATAGAGATAAAGAAAAGTTTAGAACAAGAATTAAATAAACTTAAAAAAAAGAAAGAAAGACTATTAGATTTAGCTTTAGCTAAAATATTTACAAAAGAAGAATTGAAACTAAAAAATATAGAGCTTACTAGAAAAATATCAAAAACACAAGAAGAACTAAAACAACAAAAAATAGAAAAGAATGAGATAGAAGATTATCTTAAATTATTAGAGAAAAATATATTAGCAGAGTTGGAAATATCTATAACTAATATAGAAGAATACATAGAAGAATTAATTGAGAAAATTATAGTGGAAGAAGATACTAAAAACGAATACAATTTGAAGCTTGTATTAAAAAAAGAATATTAGAAAAAATGATTAAAAAAATAGGGATTTTAAGGAACGTCCCTAAATCCCTAAGGAACGTCCCTAAATCCCTAAGTATCCCTATAAATCCTGATTCTTTTAGTTATTATTATGCTCTACAATAAATGTAATAATTCCTATAATGATAATGCTTAATACAACTACAAGTATAAATTTTTGATAATTTGTGTTTATATTTTCTGCTAATTCTGAATTTTTGTGTTTAGAATGTTCTATTATTTCTGTTTCATCTTCGTTTTCTACTTCTGGTACAATTATGTCATTAATATTAGTATTTACTATATCTTCTTCAGTTAATAGTGGTGCAGTAGCCACTAATAGTTCTTCTTCTATATCACCTACCATAGAATTTTGTGTATTAGTTTCAATAGATGGTTTAATTAAAATTTCATTACTTGTATTAGTATCATTAGAAGTTTTATCATTATCAATAGTAGGAGGAGTTGTATTAGTATTATTGCTAGGTGGTAAAATTATATCAGTATCGTTGCTTCCATCATTTTCTGGTAAATCTTCATCAGCAGGTGGTAATTTATCACTGTCATCATCTTCTGTTTTGTCATCATCAGGAAGAATTGCATCATTGTTCCCGTCATTGTTATCACTATCTTCCTCCTCATCTTCATCAGGAGGTATGTCTGTATTAGTATTATCATCTTCAGGTGGTAAAATAGTATCATTATCTTCACCAGCTGGAGGTTGAACCTCACCATCCTCTTCCTCATCAGTAGGTGGTATAACAGGCTCTGTATTATCACCATTTTCAGGCGGAGTAACTGGAGGAGTAATAGGCGGAGTAACTGGAGGAATTTCATCACCATCTTCTGAATCAGGATTTCCAACTATTTTTATTTTTAATGTGTAACTACTTATATTATTATCAGAATCTTTTACTTTGTAAGTTACATCATAGGTGTCTGGTACCTTATTGTTAAAATCAGTTATTAATGTAGTGTTACTTTTGTTAATTCCTATAGGTCCGTCTTCATTATCAGTTGCTTTAATTAATGAATATAAATTTACATTTGTGCCAACTTCATATTCCAAACTTGTAGCATTAAGTGAAATTTGTGGACTACCACCGCGCTTAATTGCATTAATTAATTCGGTATAAGGTACTTTATCAGCATCTCTTAATTGCTCATAAGCATTAATAATAGTTGCTTTTCCAGAAATATTAATATTTTTATTAGTAAGTTCTTTTTCAGTTACAGTTGTAGCATAATCATCAATAATTTTTGTTAAATAACCTTTTAAACTAATATATGCTAATTCATCAGCATCTTCTTTACTCATATCTTCACGAATCAATCCATTAGCAATTACTGTATATGTTGTTGTAGGTCCAATCGCCCCATATTCTGGTACAATTTGATTTAATAAAGTGTTATAAGCTCTAACTTTTGTAGCATATTTATCTGGATATGTAATTTCTATTTTGTATCCTGGTTGTAAATTGATTTCGTGAGTTCCATTATCAAAATCGAAATATCCACCAGATGTAGTAGCTTTTGAAACTATACCTCCTTCTGAATTAAATATTGTTACTGCTTCATTGCCACTCATTTTAGATTGATTAGGATATGAAATTTCTACTTTGTTGTAATCATCTTTAAAAGCTAATTGATATGCGATTGTATCAAAATTGAATCCTAATACTTGTATTTTTAAATAATTATCATATGTTGTTTCTTTAAGATTTTCATAAGTATAAGTGTAAGTGTTTACTGCATCGTGCTTTACTTGGATATAAGTATGTTCTTGGAAATAACCATTAAGTATAGGCATTTGCAAATAATATGTTCCAATTGGAATATCTGTTAATTCTAAAGTAAAGTCAGTAATGTTATATGAGCTAATGATGTTTTCTCCATTTTTTAATAAGACTATTTTTCCATTTAATACAGAGATATCATCAATATCAATAGTTAATGAAGCTGTTGAAGTGATACCATATTTTTGGAAAACATCATTACTTAGTAGCGAATATTTTCTATCAATTCCCTCACCAACCATAATTGTATATAAACTATCTTGAGTTGTCATATCTGCTAAGATATTTATTAAAGGGTAATTTGACTCATAAATTTTTGCTTTAACTGTGCTTGATATATTTAATCCCCATGCATCCATGTAAGGAAGAATATTTATATTATAAATATCTGCAATAGCTTCTACGTAAGCATCTTGATTTGTCATTGTCCTACCAAGATTTAATTGTTCACGATACCAAGAAAACATTTTGGCATACGTTGTTCCACCTTCAAAAGAATCAAGTAAATTAATAATTACATATAATCTACTTGGCTCGTCTATTTCTAAAAATGTTTTACCAGCAAGCCTTTCGGCATTTCTGCTTTCTTCAATTACAGGTAATTCGCCAAGCCAATTTCCTGGATGAAAATAAATACTTTTATCTGTTTGAATATAATATCCTAAAATATTATTAGCAACTTCACCTAATTGCATTTCACCTTTTCCAAGTGAACCTTGATAACCATGTGCAAGTTCGTGTAATCCACCCCAGTTCATTTCGAAAAATGATCTCATACTTGCATTGTTAACTCCTACATGATCACCTGCATAATAAGCGGCACCAACACCATGAACATTAGCTTTTACAACATATTTTGTTCTAACATTTTGGTCTGTTATTTTTATAGGATTAAAATCTAAACCTACATATTCATCCATTTTTTCTACAACTTTTTGGTAATATTCTAAAAATTTATCTATAGAGCTAAATCCATTAGCATAGTAGTTTGACATATATTTCATATCTGTGAAAGGCACAACTAATAATAAAGTTTCACTTTCAACTACAGCATAGCTATTTTGACTTGCTGTCCATTCCTGTTTAAAAGTATCTTCATTATCTAGATAATGATAATAGTTTAGAGGAGAAATTGCTTCATCATATTCTAATTCTACTTTGTACGTTTTATTAATTACTGTATTATCTTTAGATGAAACTGGAGTTCTTACCAAAGGAACAGCGTCATATCCAATATTATCATTAATATTTTTTAGAGTAATCCATTCACCTGTCATAGGAAGAGTGGTTGAGCTTTCTGTATATGAGTCATTGTTCATAAAATCGATTCCTAAATTTGTATCTGCAGATAAAATACGTGCGTTTATACTTTGGTTCTTACCAAGGAATACTCCAAGAATTTGTCTATCGCCATAATTACATCTAGAAAATTCTGCTAAATCCATATTCCATACAGAAGGTGTTGAATATAAAGTTCTTTCTACAGTAATTTTGACATCTTCATCATCTGTTACAATTACAGGAACAACTAAAGAAGAGGTATTATTATGAGAATCGGTTACTGTATACGTAATTTCGTAATTATTTACTTCGTTTACATTAACCTGTCCAGAATGTTTAATTTTAGGTGTTAAATCTCCATCTTCAAAATCTCGTGCAAATATTCTAAATCTGGAATCTAATACATTAAATTCATCAATAATACCTTGTTTTATCGTTATTTTTGTAGTTCCATAAAATACAGGAGCATTTGTTTTACTCCAATAACTTTCTGAATTTCTTTTTTCGTCTGTTGTTTTATTTATTGATGTAGCATAAGCTATATTACTAAATACATTTAATATTAATTGTAAAACCAGAGTTATAATAATTAAAAGTGAAATTTTCTTTTCCATTTTTTTATCAAACTCCTTTACAAAAAATTGTTAGGGTAAAATCAAAATTTTCAATCACAATTTAATTTTAACATGGTGTTATCAAGCCTTTCAACAAGAATATATTGGTAAAAATAGCAAAAATTGGAAACAAATTCGGGATTGGGGTACGTCGGGATTTGGGGACGTTCCTAAAAATCCCTATAAAGAAATTTGAAAAGCGATAGCATAGCTACCGCTTTTGTTTTCTCTATTTAAATAGCGAAAACAAGACCGTCCCTAAATCCCGATTTCGATAATTTCTTTTCCTGTCATTTCACAAGGAATATTAATTCTTTTTATAAAGCTTTTATCTAAATCTTTAAAATTATTAATTCCAATATCATAAACCTGAAAATCAATACCATTATTTTTTAAAGCTTTTACAGTTTCTTTAGTGTATGCACCATATGGATATGCAAAAACTTTTAAATGCTGTTTTCCAAGATGTTTTTCTATTTCTTTATATGATTCTTTTACATCATCACGAACTCTTCTTGCAGGAAATTTATCATAAAAAATATGATTTGTACTATGACTAAATATTTCTACAAGACCGCTATTTTGCATTTCTAGGCAATTATCCCAAGTTAGATATTTTATACCATCAAGTTTTTTTCCTATTTTGCTAGTTACGATAAAAATAGAAGCTTTTACATTGTACTTTTTCAAAATCGGATAGATATATTCATAATTACTGTAATAACCATCGTCAAAAGTAATAATTATTGGCTTATTAGGAAGAGTGCTTTTTCCAGAATAAGCATCATTTAAATCTTTAAAAGATATTATGCTATATCCATTATCTAAAAGTGTTTTAATATTTTCTTCAAAACTTTCTGGAGTATTTATATAATTAAAATTATCTGGATCAGAATCGGGAACTGTAGTTACAAAATTATGATAAAGCAATACAGGAATATCAACATCGTTTCTTTTTTTTCTACTATGTTGATTAACAGCATATATTATAAGACTTATAACTAATACAGCACATAGTAGTAATATAATTAATTTTTTTATTTTCAATATAATCACCTCAATTTATTGTATTATTTTTGGACAGCTTTTGACACAATTCACCATATTTGGACAATTCTCATATGATAATATGAGGTGATAAGAATGTTTTTAACATCAATTATATGTGCATTTTTATATCTTATTTGTTCAATATGTATAAATATTAATTGGATTAATGATATAGCTTGTTATTTTGGATATTTTTTAGCAATTTATTTAGTTATATTTGTAGCGATAATTCCTGGATTTAATTATGTATTTAATTTTGTAAGTTTGTTATTTAAAAAGAAAGAAAAGAAATTATGGTGCAAAGATGCAGATGTTACTATTTTGATTCCAGTTTATAATGCAGAAAGAACAATAAAAGATACGTTACTTTCTATAAAAGAACAAAAATATTCTGGTAAAATTTATGTAAAAATTATTGATGATGGTTCAACAGATAACACATTAAAAGTATTAAAAAACATGGATTTACGAGATAATATCTCTATTATAGAGGCAGAACACAAAGGAAAAGCAGAAGCTCTTAATAAGGGCTTAGAAGAAGTATGTACTAAATATACAATAACTGTAGACAGTGATACAGTTTTACACCCATTAGCTATAAAAAACATTATGAATAAGTTAATAAATTCTAATAAAAATATAGTAGCTACAGCAGGTTGCTTATTTGTTAAAAATAGCAAGAAAAGTTTTATTACTAAACTTCAGGAATGGGACTATACCTTAGGAATTTTTGGAGTAAAATTTATTCAAGGTAACTATAATTCAACACTAGTTGCACAAGGTGCATTTAGTGCATATAAAACTAAAATGTTAAAAGAATTAGGTGGATGGCAGAACAGTGTTGGGGAAGATATTGTATTAACTTGGCAAGCATTAAGCAAAGGATATGAAACAAATTTTGCGAAAAATGCAATTGCATTTACAGAAGTTCCAGAAAAATTTAAAGATTTAGGAAAACAAAGGAAAAGATGGGCTAGAGGTATGATAGAAGCATTTAAGAAAGTTAAAGTCTTTAAATCTAAAAAACTTAAGTTAAAATCCAAAATCTTAATGTCCTTAAATTTATTTTTCCCATTTACAGATTTGGCTCTTCTTATTTTTGTAATACTAGGTTTAATATTATTATTGTTAGGAAATCCACTATTAATTGGATGGATATCTTTACTTGTAATTCCATTTGGGTTACTACTTTGCCTATTAATAGAAATTAGAAGAAAAAATATGTTAAAAGAAATTGATTGTAAATTAGCAAAAAGAAGTGTATTAGCTTTTATAGTTTATGTTTTATTATATGCAGTTATTTTGGCTCCTTATTGTTTAATAGGATATATTTCAGAATTAGTTAATTGTAAAAAGAAATGGTAAATTTATAATTTCTTTACACATCTAAGAAATTATACTAATATTGAAATATTATGTAAATTGATGTATAATAAATTAGATAAACTATAGAAGGAGGATTTTATATGATTAAAGTAAGCTTAGGAATTCGGGGAGGCGGAGTAAAAAGTGCCGCTTCGATTGGAGTGTTGTCAGCTCTAGAAGAAAAAGGAATAAAAATTTCCGAAATTACCGGAGATAGCATGGGTGCAGTAATAGCTGCATTATATGCTACTGGAAACAATGTAGAGCGGATAATGGAATTATTTATGGAATACTCTACAATTTTTTCTAATGCAACACGATTAAGAGAGGGGACAGGAAGTGAAATAATAGAGAAGCGAATAAATATAGATTGTAAAAATAAAAAAATGGGGGATACAGATATTCCTTTAACTATTTCAGCAAATGTGGGAGGAATATTATGTCCAAAGCCTTATTATTTTACTTCGGAAACAACACCGTGTGTACCTATTGGTGTAGCATGCAGAGCAAGTAGCAGTTTCCCATTTTTATATGAGCATTATAAGTATAAGAAACAAAAATTTTGGGATGGTGGAATGGTAGCGAATCCGCCAATTCCTCAAAAAAGTGAGGATACCATCTTTATCTTATCAAGTTTTGCAATAAAAAAGAAAAGAAAATTATATAGAAAGGGAATGAAAGAAGCAGAGAGAGAAGCAGATATCATACTAAGACCTAATCTTCTCGAAATGAAAACTCTAGGTAACCCGGATGATGTAAAACTGGCTGCGAAGCTTGGATACGAAGCAATGTCCAAGGTGGATTTTAAGTAAAAATCATAGAAAATCTTAGCCCCTTCCATAATTTATATGGAAGGGGCTAAAAATATTTATTCCACACCATTCTGTCACTCCCATGCACATGGTAAGTGCCTGTTTACCAGAAGTACATGCACATTTAAAACATCTATCCAAATTAAAAGCAATTCTAGGTAAAAAACCTAAATCTTCCAGAATTGTAAATAAAGGAAAGAATATTGCCATAGGTGGAAGCATAACAGATACAACCCATGTAACAGTTTGATATACTCCATTTACAAGTAGACTTGTTAGCCAAGGAGGAGAATGTACATATTCAAAGAAAACTAAAATTTTATCTTTTATAATATTAAAAAAGTTTGATAAAAGTTGAGATGGATAATTTGCTCCAACTATTGTAATCCAAAACAATAAACATAAAAACATAAGCATTATTGGAATTCCAAACTTTTTAGATGTTAATATTTTATCTATTTTTATAGTTCTTTTTGTATAATCAATCTCTTTATATGTACAAACAGCTTTAGAAATAATTTCACATTGTTTTAGAATACTAGTTAATAAAGAATTTTCTATATTAGAAGCATTTATATCATTTCGTGCAAGCAAACAACCAATTTCATCTAATTTTGCATTTATATTAGGTGTATTTAAATTAAGTTGAAACTTATTAGAAATTGAGGTAAGCAATCTTTCATTATTACATATTAATTTTAACGAAATCCATCTAGAAAGAGGGTAAGGATTATCTATCTCAGAAGAAAGTAAAGTTATACTATCTTCTATAATTGGAATATATTTAATAAGCTTAGGTGTAGGAGAAATTTTGCCAGAGCAAACATTAGCTATCTCATTTTTTAGGTTAACTAATGTTTTTTTCTTTTTACCAATTGTACCTACCACTGGTACACCTAATAATATAGCCAACTTTTTTAAATCTATGGTTATTCCTTTTTTCTTAGCTTCGTCTAATAAGTTTATACAAACTATTATGTTAGAAGTAATTTCCATTATTTGAAACACTAAGTTAAGATTTCGTTCCAAAGAAGTTGCATCAACAACAATTACTGTAGCATCTAGTTTTTCAAAACAAATAAAATTTCTAGCGATTTCTTCTTCCTCAGAATTAGACATTAAAGAATAAGTTCCAGGGATATCAACAATAGTATAATTGTTACCATTAAACTTATAATGCCCCTCGCAATTGCCAACAGTTTTTCCTGTCCAATTGCCAGTATGTTGTTTCATACCAGTTAAACTATTAAAAATAGTAGATTTTCCAACATTAGGATTTCCAACAAGAGCAACTTTATAAGAAGACATAAAATCACCTCTGTATTTAATAATATGAAGAATTTATATATTGGGTTACTCTAATTAGATAGTTACAATAATTTTTTGTGTATCTTCATTTCTAAGTGCAATTATAGTTCCTCGTATTAAGTATGCAGTAGGATCTTTAAAAGGACTTCTAAAAACAGGAGTAATATTAGAATTTTCTATAATGCCTAAATCGAACAATCTTCGTTTTATAAGCTGATTACAATTTATATCTATAATTTTAGAAGTCTTGCCTATTTTTACAGTATCTAATGAGCAAAAAGTCATAGTAATTCACCACCAGTAAACATAATCTATTACTTTATAATATGCAAGTATAACAGCTATTGACAAATAAAAATAATAATATAAAATATGAAAAGTAAAGGAGAGATTGATATGGCAAAAAAAGTAAGAGGATTTGAAATAGCAAAAGGATGGGAAGATAAAGATATACATATTCCTGTAAGAAAAACAAAACATGCAGCAGCATATGATGTAGAAGCTGCAGAAGATGTTGTAATACCTGCATACA
The DNA here is from genome assembly GCA_930990555.1 of uncultured Clostridium sp. GTDB lineage: Bacteria > Bacillota > Clostridia > TANB77 > CAG-508 > Merdicola. The sequence goes on from CAKNPW010000035.1 coordinate 10,681, forward strand.
AACCAGGAATAAAACCTACATTAATTCCAACAGGATTAAAAGCATATTGCCAAGATGATGAATGGTACATGTTAGCAAACAGAAGTAGTGGACCTAAAAAGGGATTTGTAATGGCAAATAGTATAGGTATAATAGATGCAGATTATTATGGAAACGAATCTAATGATGGACATTTTTATTTCCAATATTTTAATTTTCAAGACCATGATATCGAAGTAAAAAAAGGAGATGTAATTGGACAAGTTATATTCCAAAAATTCTTAACAACAGATGATGATGTAGCAGAAGGAACAAGAGTAGGAGGATTTGGTTCTACAGATAAGAAATAGACAATATCAAAAAACAATAAAAAATATCTAAGCTTTAAAAAGCCAGAATTACTAACGGTTTTGGCAGTTTTAAGGCTATAAAACTATTACCAAAAGTTTTGACTTTTGGTAATTTTTGTAGTATAATAAAAGTGTTGATAATTGAATAGACATTGAAAGGAGTGACTTGCATGTTTAATGTAGGCGATAAAATTGTTTACCCTATGCACGGGGCAGGAGTAATAGATGCAATAGAAGAAAAGGATATCTTAGGGGAGAAGCAAGCGTACTATATACTAAAGATGCCAGGCGAAGTAAAAGTAATGGTGCCAACAGCTAAAGCTGAAGAAATAGGGGTAAGAAGCATTATAGATAAAAGCAGTGCCGAAAAAGTCTTCAGAGTTTTAGAGTCAGATGAAACAGAAATGTCTATGAACTGGAACAAGCGTTATAGAGATAATATGGATAAAATGAAAAGCGGAGACATATATAAAGTTGCAGATGTTGTAAGAAACTTAAGTTTTAAACAAAAAGAAAAAGGTTTATCTACAGGCGAAAAGAAAATGCTAAATAACGCAAAACAAATTCTAGTAAGTGAGCTTGTACTTACAGAACACTCAACAAAAGACGAAATAGAGCAAATGGTTGATAGTAAAATTTCAACATCATACGAAGAATATAAAGTAGATTCAAATATTTCTGCATCAGATATAAGTAATGATATAGTAAGTAAATTCATACCATTTAATTCAGATGATATAAATAACAAAAAAGCATCTAATGATTAATACTTAAACAAGAAAGAAATTTCGATTTCTTTCTTTTGTTGTCTATTAGAAAAATGTAATTGGTGTATTTAGATGGTAAATGTAAACACACCAATTATATTTTATTCAGAAGATAACTCTTGTAAAAATTAGGCAAAGCCAATTTAAATTTAACAGGAGTTAATTTTTTGCAAAAATTTCCTGCTAAAAACATAGTTTTGTATACATAAAAGAAGGATTTATTGTTAAGTTGTCGAATATTAATTTATAGGGAAATTTTGCGTTATAATGCCAAAAAATGAAAATATGATTTACAAAATAAGGAAAAAAGTATATAGCAAAATTCTTTGTAAAAGAAAGGTAGGAAAATGATACGATATAGTGATGAACTTATAGATGAAATAAAAAACAATAATGATATTGTAGACGTTGTATCACAATATGTACATTTAAAAAGAAGTGGAAGAAATTATTTTGGGTTATGTCCTTTCCACAACGAAAAATCACCTTCTTTTGCAGTTTCTCCGGACAAGCAGATATTTCACTGCTTTGGTTGTGGAGTTGGAGGCAATGTAATTCACTTTATAAGTAAAATAGAAGGAATTAATTTTAGAGAGAGTTTAGAGTTACTTGCAGAAAGAGCGAATATAACATTACCAAAACTAGAAAGTATAGGTGATAATAAAACTCAAGAATTAAAAGATAAGATATACCAAATAAATAAAAGTGCAGCTTATTTTTATCATGAAAATTTATATAAACCAACAGCAAAAAAAGCACAGGATTATGTAAAAAAGAGGAAATTAAATAATGCTACATTAAAAGAATTTTTAATAGGGTATTCAGGTAATTTTAATGAGTTATATAATTTCCTAAAAAGTAAAGGCTTTTCTGATGAAGCAATTTTAGCCTCAGATTTGGTTAATAGAAATGACAGAGGGCAATATATAGATAGATTTAGGCATAGGTTAATGTTTCCTATACAAGATGTAAGGGGAAGAATTATAGCATTTGGTGGTAGAGTTTTAGATGATTCTAAACCTAAATATATAAATTCACCTGAAAATTTAGTATATAGCAAAGGAAGACATTTATTTGGATTATATAATGCCAAAAAACACGATACAAAAAAAATATTAATAGTAGAAGGGTATATGGATGTTATTTCATTACATCAACGAGGAATAACAAATGTAGTAGCATCTTTAGGAACAGCAATGACAGAAGCACAGGGAAGGCTCTTAAGAAGAAGTTCGGAGCAAATAATATTAGGCTATGATGCAGATGGTGCTGGCCAAGAAGCTATTATGAGGGGATTAGATATACTTAAAAATCTAGGTTGTGATGTTAGGGTTTTACAGATTTCTGGAGCAAAAGATCCAGATGAATATGTTACAAAATACGGAGCTGAAAGATTAAAAAAATGTATTGATGATGCAATATCTTTGGTAGAATTCAAAGTTAGAGTTTTAAAAAGAACATTAAATCTCGAGAATACTGCGGATAAAATAAAATTTTTAAATGAAGTTGCAAAAATATTAGCAAGAGTAGAAAATAGCATGGAACAAGAAATTTATATAGAAAAAATTTCTAAAGATTATGATATTTCAAAAGAATCGTTATATTCAGAAATTAAAAAAATATTATATCCTAAAAACGCAAATTCTAAAATATTAGAAAAAAGAAATATTCAGTATAACATGGTAAAAAAAGCGGATACTAAAATTAGTGAGGCAAGGTTAAAAAGGGAAAATACAATAATTGCAATGCTACTTATGTCTAATGCAAATGTATATTCTAAGATAAAAAATAAAATAAAGCCAGAAGATTTTAAATCAGAAAAGAATAAGAAAATCCTAGAAAAAGTTTATGCTGAATATGAAAAAGGTGTTACAGAAATATATGATGTTTTAAGCTTATTTGAAGATGAAGATATAATAAATCATATAACGGAAATCATGGCAAAAGATTATGGAATTACAGATATAGACAAAGGAATTGATGATATTTTAAATACATATGAAAGAGAAAATTTAAAAGAAAAAAGAGATGAAATATTAAAAGCTTTAGATGATTCTGAACTTGATAATGAAAGTAAGTTAACACTTGAAAGAGAGCTGAATGATATAATAATTAAACTTGCGAAATAACTAGGGAGGTTATAATGAAAAAAATAGAAGGACAAGAAGAAATAACGGAAAAAAATGATGCTCAAGCATTGGAAAGAGCAGAAACAGAAAAAAAAGTAAAAAAAATTTTAGATTTTGCAAAGAAGAATAAAAAAATAACTTATGGTGATTTAGCTGCTGAGTTAGATGATTTGTCTACAGAACAAATGGATAGGGTATTTGATGCCTTAGAAAAGATGGGTGTAGATATTGGTAAAGATGACGATTTAGACGAAGAAGGTCCTGATGAAGAGGATTTACAAGAAGTAGAAGATTTAAAACTAGATGAAATTGATGTTGCTGGGTATGAAAGTAGTAATATTGATGATCCAGTTAGAATGTATTTAAGAGAAATAGGAAAAATTCCACTTCTTACTTACGAGGAAGAATTAGATTTAGCAAAAAAGGTTTTAGAAGGTGATGAGGAAGCAAAACAAAAGTTAGCAGAATCAAACCTAAGATTAGTTGTAAGTATTGCTAAGAAATATGTTGGAAGAGGAATGCTATTTTTAGATTTAATACAAGAAGGTAATATGGGGCTTATTAAAGCTGTTGAAAAGTTTGATTATACAAAAGGATTTAAATTTAGTACTTATGCAACATGGTGGATAAGACAAGCTATTACAAGAGCTATAGCAGACCAAGCTAGAACTATAAGAATTCCAGTACACATGGTTGAAACAATTAATAAATTGATTCGTACTTCTAGACATTTATTACAACAATTAGGTAGAGAGCCAACGCAAGAAGAAATTGCAGAGGAAATGGAAATGCCAGTTGAAAAGGTTATGGAAATTCAAAAAATTGCTCAAGATCCAGTTTCATTGGAAACACCAATAGGGGAAGAAGATGATAGCCACTTAGGTGATTTTATAAAAGATGAAGATTCACCAGAGCCACAAGATTCTGCAGCTTATACTTTGCTAAAAGAGCAATTAGAAGAGGTTATGAGTACTTTAACACCAAGAGAAGCCAAAGTATTAAAACTAAGATTTGGTTTAGAAGATGGAAAAGCTCGTACATTGGAAGAAGTAGGAAAAGAATTTAAGGTAACGCGTGAAAGAATTAGACAAATAGAAGCAAAAGCTTTAAGAAAATTAAGACATCCAAGTAGAAGTAAAAAATTAAAAGATTATATGAGTTAATAAAGTTGTGGATATAAGTATGAAAAATAGGAAGCCATAAAAAAGTTAAATAAAAAGTTAAATGCATGAGAAGTTATAAAAATTATGTAAACGCCTTAAAATGATTGACTTTAAGGCGTTTTTCTGTTATAATGTATATATCTATTGAGATAAAATAAAAAGAGAGGTGAAAATCTTAGTTTATCTAAGATAAAAGAATGAAAAGTAAAGTTTTAAATAAAAGAAATATATTTGGAATTATAAAAGAAACTGTAATTGGAAGCATAGTAGACTTTTTTAAACAAATAGGTAGCACAGAACCAGACGAAATACAAGAAGAAACTGTTGCACCAGATGTAAAGGATGGGGTAGCTGTAGTAGAGGCAACTACTTTAGATAATAAGAAAGACTATGTAGAAGTTCCAGCAGGAAAAACTGTAAATTTTGGAGGAATAGACTCATATAAAAGAAATGTAGATTCAACAAAGGTAGTAAAAGCATACGAGGAAAAAGTTAAGAAGAATCAAGGAAAAGTAGTAGATAAAGAACAAGAAAAAGGTAGTGAGAGAACAAGAGGAGCAAGATAAATTAAATTCAAATAAAAAACACATTAGAATGAAATGAATTTCTAATGTGTTTTTTACATATTATCCAGGCAAACCACTTTTGTGGTTTCTCCATTTCCTGCATTTATTTTACTATGAAAAAATGTATATGCCAAATAAATTTGAACTATAAATAATTATTTTTACCTTTGAAAATAAATTTTTAGAAATTATTAATAGAAAAGCTAAATTACAAAAAGTAAAATAGCCTGTATCCTTAGATACAAGCTATTTACATCAGTTTTAATATTGGTAGCGAAGATGTGATTCGAACACATGACCCTTCGGGTATGAACCGAATGCTCTAGCCAACTGAGCTACTTCGCCATTTGCTGTAACAGATATTATTATAATAGCATATCCTTTTTTTGTCAATAGAAAAAGCGAAAAAAGATTGCCTAAGTATGTTATATAGAAGAAATTGTAAATAAAAATGACTAACAAAAGTTAGCCGAAATAATTAATATAATTTTAAAGTGTCCTCGATAACATATGAAACAGGTAGCACATCATCATTATCAATATTAATTTTAAAATTAACATCATTCTTTTCATCTTTAAAAACAGAAATAGTGACAGTACCTACATACATTTAAAATCATCTCCTTTTTCTTTGGTGTAAAAGAGATAATATCAAATAAAAAATGCAATGTCTGTCGAAAGGTGTCGACTAATAAAAATATTTTATAAATTATTTTATATCAGTTTAATTTTCTGGGTCATTAAGAACAGAAATACTAGCTAAGGTATCGCCTAATTGTGTAAAAAACGCAGCTAATATTTCAATTTCTTTTTGAGTTTTATCTTTTGCAATTGTACAAGCTAATATTGATATAAAAAGAACAAATTCGCAAGAAGAATCCATTTTTATAAACCTCCTATTATATAATATGCAGATATATTAGAAGATTTATAAAATTATAGTAATTTTTTAATATTTATTTTCTAAGTCACACATCTGAAAGGATAGCAATATCATTATTAAATTTACATTTAAAAGTAGTTTCTAGATTTGTAAAATAACTAATTGTTAAATTAAGAAAAATGTGATAACATAACAAGAAGAATTAAGCTGAACTTTGGGAACGGGGTTAAAAGTTCATTTGCTTAACATAAAATTTGAACTTTAAGCTCCGTCCCTCGAGTTCAAAAGGAGAGAAAAATGCCTGATTTTGTACATTTACATATACATAGTGAGTTTAGTTTATTAGATGGAGCAAATAGAATAAAAGATTTGCCAGTAAGGGCAAAGGAACTTGGCATGAAGGCAATGGCAATAACAGACCATGGTGTTATGTATGGTGTTATTGACTTTTATAAAGCATGCAAAAAAGAGGGAATTAAGCCAATAATTGGTTGTGAAGTATATGTGGCATCAAGAACAAGATTTGATAAAGAACCACAAGATAAAAAATATTATCACTTAATATTACTTGCAAAAGATAATAAAGGCTATCAAAACTTAAGTAAATTAGTTTCTTTAGGTTTTACAGAGGGGTATTACTATAAGCCACGTATAGATTTAGAAATATTAGAAAAATATCATGAAGGAATAATTTGTTTAAGTGGTTGTTTAGCTGGAGCAGTAAGCCAAGCAATATTAAATGGAAATATAGAAGAGGCAGAAAATGTTGCTAAATGGCATCATAATGTATTTGGAGAAGACTATTACCTAGAAATACAAAATAATGGTGTAAAAGAACAAGTAATGGTTAATCAAAAGATAATTCAAATTGCAAGAAGATTGAACATTCCAATTGTAGCAACAAATGATGCACATTATTTAAAAAGAGAAGATGCATATAATCACGAAGTATTACTTTGTATACAAACTGGAAAACGTATGACAGACGAAGACAGAATGAGATTCGAAACAGATGAACTATATGTAAAATCACCAGAAGAAATGTCAGAATATTTTAAGAATTTTCCAGATGCAATAGAAAATACAGTAAAAATAGCAGAAAAATGTAATGTAGAATTTGAATTTGGTCATACAATTCTTCCTAATTACGATGTACCACCAGAATATGCTACACATTATGATTATTTTAAAAAATTATGTGATGATGGTATAAAGAAAAGATATGGTGAAAATCCATCTAAAGAAATACTAGATAGAGCAGCATATGAACTTAAGATAATATCACAAATGGGATATGTAGATTACTATTTAATCGTTTGGGATTACATAAATTATGCGAAATCTGTAGGAATACCAGTTGGACCAGGACGTGGTTCTGGTGCAGGTTCTATTTTAGCTTATGCCATAGGAATAACAGATATAGACCCTATGAAATATAATTTGCTTTTCGAAAGATTTTTAAATCCAGAAAGAATAAGTATGCCCGATTTTGACGTGGACTTCTGCTATGAAAGAAGAGGAGAAGTAATAGATTATGTAGAAAGAAAATATGGTAAAGACCATGTTTCGCAGATTATTACATTTGGAACTATGTCTGCTAGAATGGTAATTCGTGATGTAGGAAGGGCATTAGATATGCCATATGCAGAATGTGATAAATTAGCAAAAATGATACCAAACGAATTACATATAACTATTAAAAAAGCGATGGAACAAAATAAAGAGTTAAGAGATTTATATGAACAAGATGACGAAATTCATAAAATGTTAGATATTGCTATTGCATTAGAAGGAATGCCAAGACAGGCTTCTACACACGCTTGTGGTATAGTTATAACTAAAGAACCTGTAGATACATATGTACCTTTATATGTAAGAGATGGACAAATATCAACACAATATATAATGACAACATTAGAAGAGCTAGGACTTCTAAAGATGGACTTTTTAGGACTTAGAACACTTACAGTTATACAAGATGCTATAGACTTAGTAAAAGAAAATAGGGGAATTGATGTTGAATTTGATAAAGATATGAATGATCCCAATGTATATAAATTGTGGCAAAATGGTGAATCTGTTGGTATTTTCCAATTCGAAAGCCAAGGTATGACAAACTTTATGAAGGAATTAAAACCAGACTGTTTGGAAGATATTATAGCTGGAGTTTCACTATATAGACCTGGACCAATGGATCAAATACCAAGATATATTAAAAACAAAAAAGATCCAGAACATGCAGAATATACACATCCATCATTAATACCAATTTTAAAAGTTACATATGGCTGTATGGTTTACCAAGAACAAGTTATGCAAATAGTTCGTGACTTAGCAGGTTACTCATTAGGTAGAGCTGACTTAGTAAGACGTGCCATGGGTAAGAAAAAACTAGATGTAATGGCAAAAGAAAGAGAGTATTTTATACATGGTCAAACAGATGAGAATGGAAATGTAGTAATTAAAGGATGTATAAGAAATGGCATAGATGAAGCTTCTGCTAATAAAATATTTGATGAGATGGCAGAGTTTGCAAAATATGCATTTAACAAGAGTCATGCTGCTGCATATGCGGTAGTATCATATAGAACCGCATATTTAAAGGCATATTACCCAGAAGAATTTATGGCAGCAACATTAAATAGTTTTTTAGGAAATTTGGATAAAATTCCTATGTATATTGACGAATGTAAGAGATTAAATATAGATATTTTAAAACCAGATATAAATAAAAGTTTCACAAAATTTACAGTTGATAATGGGAAAATAAGATTTGGTTTGGGTAGCATTAAAAACGTTGGAATAGGTGCAGTAAATGCAATAGTGAATGAAAGAGAAAAAAATGGTAAATATGAAAGTTTTACAGATTTTTGTGAAAGAGTTCAAAATGAGACAGTAAATAAGAAATGTATAGAAAGTTTGATAAGAGCAGGAGCTTTTGATGAATTTGAACAAACTAGATCAACTTTACTTGCATCATTTGAAAGTATATTAGATACCATTCAAGATACAAATAGAAAAAGTTTTGCAGGTCAAGTTACAATGTTTGATTTAGCTTCGCCAGAAGATAATGTAAATGAGCTTAAATATACATTTAATGAGCAAAAAGAATTTTCAGAAAAGGATTTACTTTCTATGGAAAAAGAAATGCTTGGAATATATATTTCTGGACATCCACTAGAAAACTTAAGAGCACAAATAGAACGTGAAACAAACGTAAATTCTATGAAACTTAAAGAATTTGCTAATTTGCAGTCTACTGTTTTAGATGAGGGCGAATTTATAGCAAGAAAAAATGAATTCAAAGATGGTCAATTTGTAAAATATGCTGGAATAATTACAAGTGTAAAGAAAAAATACACGAAGAATAATACTATAATGGCCTTTGTAACAGTAGAGGATTTATATGGTACAGTAGAAATAATAGTATTCGAAAATTGCTATAATGAAGCATCAAAATATTTAGTAGAAGAAAGTATAGTAATGGTAGAAGGACGATTAAGTATTAGGGAAGATGACGAACCTAAGATTGTTGCAAGAACAATAAAACCATTCGGAGACAATACACAGAATATACTTACAATAGATATAAACGGAATGGACGAACCACAAAAAGATAAATTAAGAGGACTTATAAGATTTTTCCATGGAGAAAGAAACAACATGCCAGTTCAAATAATGGAAGATGGAGACCTAAAACCTTGCGGAGGAATATATTTAACAGATGAAATATTAAAAGAATTCGAGGAAACCGTAGGCAAAGAAAGAATAGAAATCGGGAAATAAGAAAATAGGGAAATAGGGGCTAAAATCCCTTTATGACTCTAATAATAGTTACAATAGATTAAATGTATTAACCAGGTGGAAAACTATAAAAGAAAAAAATAGTTTTCAACCTGGTTATTTTTATGGACATGAAAATTAAAGAAAGATGACTAAAACATACGGAAATTAAGTATATAGAACAAATTAACCTAAAAGGTGTAATAATAAAACAAAAAAGACAAGAAAATGTAAAAATACTGATAAAAACCTGTACAAAAAGCTTGCGTAAAGAAGGGTTAGACACTTGTAAAATATGGACAATCCCCCATATTTACCTACAATTAGTAGATTGTTAAAATATATTTATATATTAATTTAATGCGAGTGCAAAATTTATTTTATGTAGTTGGGGGAATAGTACATGAAAAACTTAAAAAACAAAATCAAACTAAAATACATAATAGCAGGAGGGATAGTAGCAATAATAGGAATAATCCTATTTGCGATATATTCATATAACGAGCATATGGAATATATTAAAAATACAAATCCAGAACTTGCTAGAGCAATGACATATGAAGAAGTAGCAGAAGGAGACGAAGAAGTAGAAGGAACAAATAACTGCGTCCAATTTGACGCATTCTTTTTGCGTGACCTAAATGGAGATGGATATGCAGAAAGTATAAGAGGAACAAGTAAAGAGATAGGAAGCGAAGATACCTTGTATATGGAATTAAATGTCCAAACAGCAGGGTCTTTAAAGAATGCAAAAATAACAGTAAATGGAGAAAACTTCTATTTGCAAACAGCATTGCCAAAAGATGATGAGTTAAAAGATAACTACATAGGAAATAATATAAAGGAAATAGAATTTAACGATTTAGCAAATGGAACACAAAAGATGATAACAGGAATAGTAAGAAGTGGAGACTATTCATATTCATCAAGCAAAGCTGATGCCATAGGAAATAATATAAACAACTACAGTAAAGTAAATAATGTAACGTTAACAGGAACATATGTAGATGAAGACGGAACAGAAACCCCAATAACAAAAACAGTAGATTTTAACATGGATTGGTATGGAACAACAAGAGCAAGTATATATACAACAAGTCAAAATAAAAATATAGAAGATGCATTAGATGAAGAAAACGGAGTAGTTAATCTAAATTTCACAGTGAATACAGAAGAAACAGATAGAGAATTAATATTAAGCAAGAATCATGTAGAAGGAGAAATACCACAATTAAA
>CAKNPW010000036.1 GCA_930990555.1 uncultured Clostridium sp.
TTCAAAGTATATATTTATCAATAAAGTGTGACATATGTTTGACAAACCTACATAATAAATTAATTTCTAAAAGCATAATAACTAGTTAATTGCAATAAAATATGATATACTATTTAAAAATAAAATAGAAATGATAAACATCAAAAATACAACCATCCCGTGACCATCCAACTTATATTATCATAGATTTAATGATATAAAATATAAAAAAACATCAAAAAATCTGGAGGAAAAAATAAAATATTATGAATAATATATATTTATCAAAGTCAAGATATTGCAAGGCAAGGCAATGTAAAAAAATAATATGGTTAAAAAAATATAAACCAGAATATGCAATTCAAAAAGCGAGAGATATAGTATTAGAAAATGGAACAAAAGTTGGACAACTTGCAAAAGGTTTATTTGGAAAATATGAAAATATAGATTTTAATGAAAATCTTAATATTATGATTGACCAAACCAAAAAGTTATTAAAAAATAAACCTAATATTATAACAGAAGCTTCTTTTAATTATAACAACAATTTTTGTAGTGTTGATATATTAAAAAATGATATAGATGGTGTTGAAATTTATGAAGTTAAAAGTTCTACGGAAATTAGTGACATTTATTTAGATGATGTTTCTTATCAATATTATATATTAAATAATTTAGAATTTAATATAAAGAAAGCATGTATTGTATATATTAATAATAAATATGTAAAACAAGGAAATTTAGAATTAAATAAATTATTTAACATCGAGGATGTAACTGAAATTGCGAAATCAAAGCAGCAAGAAATAGAGAATAATATATATGAATTGAATAAATATATGGAAGAACACATGGACAATGAACCAAAAGATGATATAGGAATAAAATGCTTTAAACCATATGAATGTGAATTTTGGGAATATTGCACAAGAAATTTACCTAAACCAAATGTATTTGATATAAAAGGTGGCATGCATTTAGATAAGAAGTTTGAAAAATATTATGATGGAAAAATTTCTTTTAATGACCTACAAAATGAAAATATTAATCCTAAATATTTAGAACAAATAGATTTTGAATTAAATAATTTACAACCTAAAATAGATAAAGATTACATCAAAGAGATAATAAAAGCTTTGAATTATCCACTATATTTTTTAGACTACGAAACATACCAAGTAGCTATTCCAGAAATAGATGGAACTAGGCCATATCAACAATTACCTTTTCAGTATTCATTACATATTATAAAAGAAGAAGGAGCAGCAATAGAACATAAAGAATTTTTAGCAGAAATAGAGGATAAAGACTTTATTAGGCATTTTGCAGAAAATCTAATAAAAGATATACCTGATAATGGGAGTGTTATTATTTATAACAGAGCTTTTGAACCAGCAAGAAACAGGGAAATTGCAGAAATGTACCCAGATTTAAAAGATGAACTAGAAAGAATAAATTGTAATATGATAGATTTCCTAGAACCGTTTAAACAAAGAAAATATTATACTAAAGAAATGCAAGGTTCGGCTTCAATTAAGTATGTATTGCCAGCACTGTACCAAAAGGATTCAGAACTTGATTATCATAATCTACCAGTAGTACATAATGGTGAAGAAGCATCCGAAGCGTTCTTAAGTCTAAAAGGAAAATCAAAAGAAAAGCAAAAAGAAATAAGAAATGGATTGTTAGTATATTGCCAATTGGACACATATGCAATGGTAAAAATATGGATGAAATTTAAAGAGATATTAAGTAAATAATGCTTGGAAATGTCAATATAAAGAAAGTAAAAAAAGGCTAGAAATACTTGTTAAAAAAGGAGTAAATTTAATGAAGATAGATAAAGAAAAATTTATAAAAGATATAGAAAAAGATTTGGGTATAAAAAAATATGAAGAACAAGTAAATACTAATGATGATTTCAAGAAAAAAATTAACGATTCGAATTTTGAAAATTTAGGAGATTTTTTTAAAGAGATTTTTGAAAAAAATCAGGGATATCAATCTAATGTTTTAGATATAGAAGGAACTTGTAAAATTAGTAAAGAAGAAGCAAAAAAAGGTTGTGAAAGAGAAATTAAGATTAAAAGAAATTTTTTTGATAAAAAAGAAAATAAGTTGAAAAATAAAAAAGTAAAAATAAGAGTTAAAATACCAAAAGAAATAAAACAAGGTCAATCAATATTAATATATGGGGAAGGAAATGAGGATAAAAAATTAAATAAAGGAAATTTACTTGTTAAGATAGTTATAAAAAATAATTAAAATAGGAGATAAAAGATTATGGATTTATATGAGAAAAATGGAAATATATTATACATATTAAATGTATTAAAAAAATATAGTGATTTTGACCATAAGTTATCAGCAGTAGAAATTCAAAGAAAAGTAGCAGAAATATATAATGTAGAAATAGACCCGAGAACAATTAGGAGAAACATAAATCTTTTAAAATATAAATTGAATTATGATATTAGTACAAGAGACGAAAACGGAAAAGGGTATTATATAAATCGTGATCCAGCTACTGAGTTTGAGCCAGGAGAAATAAGAGCAATAATTGATAATTTTAGTTATGCAAATTATATAGTTCCAAGTGTAGCAAAAGAAATAATAAAAAAATGTAAAAATATGCAAACGGTATATGAAAATGCAAAACTAAAAGATTATCAGATTTATTCTGTTAATAATAAAACAGAAAACGCAGAAGTAATAAAAAATATTGAAGATATTTCAGATAGTATTTATTATAATAATAAAATTAAATTTGAATATTGGAAGTATGTAATAACAAACAAATTAGAGAAAACAATAGTAAGTACACCTATAGTTTCTCCATATGCGATTGTCTATAATAAACAAGAATTTTATTTGATTGCAATAAAAGAAGGTCAACAGAAATTCTATAATTATAGACTAGATAGAATAAGAAATATACAAATTTTAGATGAAAAAATTAAAATTAAGAAAAGTAAAAGTGATATTAAAGAATTTGCAGAATCATCCACAGAAATGTTTGGAGGAGAAAAAGAGGAAATTGAAGCAATATGTCATATATGGCTTTTAGATACTATATTTGAGACTTTTGGAAGAAATGTTACAATAAAAAAAATACCAAAAGATGATGATCATTTTAAACTAATTGTTGATACAAATTCTATGGGATTTAGAATGTGGGCAATGAGAAATGTAGATTTAGTGGAAGTAAAAAAACCATTACACTTAAGAGAAGAAATGAAGAAAATTGTGCAAAATGCATTTGAAAAATATAATACATAAAGAAATTTATATAACGAAATATCAAAAAAATAAAAGCTTTGGGTTCAGTATAGATTCCAAGACTTTTATTTTTTTATGATAATGTACATTATATGACCAAGCATATTGAGAAAATTTTATTACCGTAATACAATTTTTAAAAAATTGAATATATTAGCAAGAGAATTAATTCAAGATGCTTTTCTATGTTGTTGAACAAAATGATATTAAAAGTATGACAGAATATAGATGCTAATAAATATACACTTTCAGAAATAAAAGAAATTTTAAATATACTAAATGATTATTTAAAAGAAATAAAAATATATTACTAAAATGGAGTGTGAAAAAATGATGTTAAATATGGATAATCAATTATCAAAAGAGAATGATTGTATAGAAAATATAATCAAAGAAGAAAAATTAATAGAAGGTACTATTTTTATAAATAAAGCTAATATTTATAATTGTTTTAATAAATTGATACTAAAAAATTACAATAGCAAAAATGATTTGGAGAAAGAAGAGATAATAATAGATAAAATAAATAAGCGAATTATAAAAGAAGATATTTTAAATAAAAGTAAAAGATTTAAAAATAGAAATAATAAACAAGACATTGTTGCTCTTGATATTTTTGAGTGTAAAATAAAAAATAAAAAGTATTTTTCAGAAAGTAGAAGGTTATGGTTTGAAGAAATTATTGATAGAGGAGATTTGTATACGAATTTAATTTATGTATTCCTAATTGTCAAAGAATTAAATGCAGTTAAACAAGAACAGTACAAATTTTTAGGGTTATATAAGTTAATAGATTATGATAAAAAAAACAATCTCAGATTATGGGAAAAACAAAATTTTCAAAATAATATAGTACCATTAAATGATGATGAAATAATAAAAGTAATTAAAAATATCGAGAATGGAAGGAGTATTAAATGTCAATAGATTTAAAAGGTACAATGATGTCAAAATATACTTTTGAAAATTTTGTAGTAGGAAAGAATAATGAATTTGCTTATAAGATTGCAAAAAATATAGCCGAAAAGAAGATGAGCTATAATCTATTTATTATATATGGAGATGTTGGTGTTGGAAAGACACATTTAATGTATGCAATTGTAAATCAAAGAACAAGAGATTTCCCCAATGAAAATGTTGTATATTTAACTGCAGAAGAATTTACCAATCAATTAATTAATTCAATAAAAAAGAAAAAATATGAGCAATTTAGAAGATGGTATAGAAATATTGATTTTTTATTAATAGATGATGTTCAATTTATTGCAGGAAAAGAAAGAATTGAAGAAGAAGTACTTAATGTATGTGGTTTTTTATATCATGAGCAAAAGAAAATTGTTATAGCAAGTAGTTGCAAAATTAACGATTTTATTGTGTTGCCACAAAGATTAAGAGTAAGATTTTCAAATAGAGTATTGGCTAATATTTCCATGCAAGAATATGAAACAATACAAGCTATTTTAGATAATAAAATAAAAGATGAAAATATAGAAATAAATAAAGAGATACTAACATATATAGTCAAAAACTCTAATTTAAATATTAGAGCAATGATGGGATTAGTTAATACAATAAAAGCACATAAAGATTTAATTAAAAATTCAATCCCTGAAGAAAAAATAAAAATGTTAATAGATGATATGATATATAAATAATTATTGTAAAAAGAAGTAGAAATAATCTGGTAAAGACACCAGTAATGATTGCAATTATAGGTTAAAAATAAACGAATGTTGAAATCTTTGTTTTTGCATGTGCAGTTATAAGTGCGAAAAGTCAATAAACCGCAAGAAATAATTTGAGTTATTTCTTGCGGTTTATGTTTTATTATTGAGTCAATAGAATTATATTAATTCAAATCTATCACATCTAAATCTCTAATCGCAGGATTATACAATTGATGTCCTTTGTAATCAAATCTAGACCCATGGCAAGGGCAATCCCAAGTCTTATCAAGATTATTCCAACTAAGGAGACAACCTAAATGTGTACAAATAGGATTAACAGCAAAAATTTTTCCATCATTATCTTTATAAATTCCAATTGTTTGCCCATTATATTTAAGTACATGTCCTGAGTCATTTTTTATTTTTTCAAAATTACCAGCTTTTTTACTTCCTGACATGACAGAATTATCTTCAATTACATCCAAATCAGCATCAGGTACCTTAAATTTATTAATCACAAGAGAATTAGTAGTTTCTTTTATCATATTACCAAGTTCCACATTATTCTTAATAGGGTGTAATCTGGTAGCTTTAAATACATTCTCATATTCATTTTCGCGACCTAAAATTTTATCAACAATAATATTACCAGCAACATTCGAAGAAGTCATTCCCCATTTATTAAAGCCAGTACCAATATACATATTAGGCATAAAATGTGAAAACTCACCAATATAAGGAATTTTATCAAGCGTAATACAATCTTCAGTATTCCATTTATATAAAACTTTGCAATCGGGATAATATTTTCTAACTTCATCTTCTAATATATTATAAGCATTTGATAAATCTATTTTACTACCAGTCTTATGATCCGCACCACCAACTAACAACAAATTCTTGCTATTATAATTTATAAATCTATACGAAAAAGTAGGCTGTTCAGAATTTATATACATTCCATCAAAAGTTTTAGAACCAATATCTACAGCAATCACATATGATGTTGATTGGTACATCTTTAAAAAATAATATCCTAAGCGATCAATGAAAGGATAATGAGTTGCTAGTATTACATATTTTGACCTAACAACATAATCTTTACATGAAGTTATAAAAATATCATCTTCTTTTTCTATATTTTGAACAAGTGTGTCTATATAAATTTTACCAGAATTTTTAATAATAGCATTTGCTAATCCATATGCATATTTTATAGGATTGAACTCAGCTTGATTTGGAAATTTTATAGCTCCTAACATATTAAAAGGAAGAGGAGTAGATGTAACAAATTCACTTTTAAAACCAAGAGAGTTTACAGCTTCATTTTCTAACTTTATTTTTTCTAATTCGTCTGAATTATTAGTATATACATAACTATCCTGTCTTTCAAAATCACATTCCATTTTTTCTTCTTCTATTATTTTATAAATATTTTCTATAGCAGTTTGATTTGCATACAAATATTGCTTAGCCATACTTACACCTAAAGAGTCGACTAAATATTTATATATTAGGTTATGCTGACTTGTTATTTTTGCAGTAGTATGACCAGTTGTTTTACTGGAAATATAAGGTTCTTTCTCCAGAATCACAACATTATATCCTTGCTTTGTTAAATAATAACCGCAAGTAAGTCCAAAAATACCAGCACCTATTATACAAACATCAGTAGATATATCCTTTTCTAATTTATTAAACTTAGTTTTATTCTCTATAGAGTTAAGCCACAAAGAATTCATAAGATACCTCCTTTAACTGCATTACAACTATAGCTATCAAATCTATGCTATATTAAATAAATATATAGATTAATAAAAGATGTATATTAAAATTATGTACAAGCATAAAAATTTTATTCGAAAAAAATTTGTTTAGAATACCTAAAAATAAAAATCGATGTATAAATATGAAGAACATGTAATACTGCAAAAATTAATAGCTGTAGAATACTGATTTATTAGAGAATACAACCTATGTATAATTAATTTAAAGCAAAATAAAAGAATAGTATAAAAAGAGATAAAGAAACAAATATTATTAATCATTTGAAAGATTAAAAAATAAAAAACGAAAGTACCAGTGAGAAAAAAAACAAAACAATGATACTTTCTTGAAAAAAATCTTTTATCGGCGAAGAAAGAAAAAAATATATATTGTTCTTCGCTTTACATAATTTTAACATAATAAAAATGAAAATGTTGTAGAAATCTGTCGAAAAAATAAAAAAATTTAAAATAATATATATAAAATGTAAAAAAGTATTAAAAATCGTTAAAAAATCAAACAATTTAACATATAAATAAAATTTTTAAGATAAAAATAGTAATAAAAAAATAAAAAAATTTAATATTTTGTAGAAAATAGTCGAACGATATGTTATATTAAATATAGTAGGACTGGTGAAAAGATGAACAAAAAAAGCATAAAGATAATACTAATAGAACTTTTAATATTAATATTAGCAATTATTGGGGTAAATAGTACTCTAATGCAATATACACCAAGATGTTTATTTTACGAAAGTACACGTTTACAATGTCCTTCTTGTGGGGGAACAAGGTGTATAGAAAATATATTAAAAGGCAATTTTAAAACAGCATTCTTATTTCATCCAATATTTTTTATAACAATATTTTACTTACTACTATGTAATATTATCTATTTAATTAACTTAAATAGGAAAAATAAAATTTTAATATGGATATACCCGAAATATTGGTACACTATAATTTTCGCTATAATCCTAGTAGTATTTGGAATAATACGTAACCTGATATAGGAAAAGTGCATACAAATTAAAATAATATAAAATATGTTATGAAATTTATAAATATTGCAAGGAATAATAAGAGAACACAATTATGTTATATTTAACTATTACATGGATAACAGTGATTATATAATAAAGCCCAAAAGAAAAATTTTCTAAAAAAATAATAAAATAAAAAGGAGGATTTTTTATGGACGAAAATAATAAAGATGATGTTGTTAAAAATAAAGTAGACAATAAATTTACAGAAAAAGTTGAAACAAAAATAGATGAAGTAAAAAGTGAGCCAGTTCCAGAGATAAAAGAAGAGCAACCAGTTCAAAAACAAGATAAGTCTAACAATACAACAAATACAAATTTTAACCAAGAATCAAAAGATAAGAAAGGTTTTAGCATAGCAGCGCTAGTTCTTGGTATTGTAGCAATTGCTCTTACATGCATATGGTATATATCACTACCATGTGGAATTTTAGCTATTGTTTTTGGTGTTATAGGATTAAAATCAAGTAGAAGAGGTATGTCAATATCAGGAATTGTTACAGGAATTATTGGAATGATTATTTCTGTCTTTATAATAGTAATGTTATTTATTTTTGGATTTGTGCTAGGAATAACTGATATTATAAAAGACATAGTTGATGATAATAGCTATTCAGATTCTTATGATTATGACTACAATTATGATAGTTTTTACACATTTAATACTTAATATTGTTGAAAGAAAAATATATGATAAATAACAAGCTTAAGCAATATTAAGAATTAAAATTTATTAAGGTATTTATAAAATTAAATACATATATACACAAAAAGAAAAAATAGGAGGGAGTTTTTTATGAACGAAAACAAAGAGAATGAAGTAAAAAATCTTGAAAGTGAGGTAAATCAATCAACTAATACTACTGTAACAAATGACAAGAAAGGATTTTCAATTGCAGCATTAGTATTAGGAATAATTGCAATCATTCTTTGTTGTATATGGTATGTATCAATACCATGTGGTATCATTGCATTAATACTTGGAATAATAGGATTAAAATCAAGTAAAAGAGGAATGTCAATTGCTGGAATTATAACTGGTGTTATTGGTATGATATTAAGTATTGTATTAATAATAGCAGTAGTATTATTAGGTGTAAGTATCTTTAACAGTGCTAAAGATGTAATAGATGATACTAATTACCCATCAAGCTATTACTACTATAATGATTAGTAAATGGTTATAAAAGAAGATAAAAAATATTTTAAAAAACTAAAATTATTAACAAACCTAACTTAGTAGTTTGGGTTTGTTTTTTTTATAATAAGTCTAATTATTTAATTGTGAATTTATAAACCGATTAGTTATATGGTAAATCTTTTATTCTTATATAATAGGCAAAATTATAGTAAGTGCAAAATATTCTATATTTGAGTATACAGATTTTTATCGACAAAAATTGATTATTTTGTTGTGCAAATAAATTTCTTTTGATATAATGAGTCCTAGTATCATATACTGTATAAGTATATATTCAAAAATGTCATAGTCTCACATTTTAAAGAAGACAACAGAATAACTTATGACAGAACGGAGGCAAATATGAACGAAAAAAATTGTATGGACGAAAAATTATCAAATGAAATGCAAGAATTACTAAAAAATTATTCACAAGACAAATCAAATTTAATTCAAATTTTAAATGAAGTTCAAGAAAAGTATGGTTACATTCCAAAACAAGCACAAATTGAAATTTCTAATTATTTAAATATTCCAATGGCAGAAATTTATGGTGTCATAACATTTTATTCTCGTTTTACTTTAGAACCAAAAGGAAAATATAATATATCAGTATGTCTAGGTACAGCTTGCTTTGTTAAAGGGTCACAAGCTTTATTAGATAGATTAAAAGAAAGATTAAAAATTAATGAAGGACAGACTACACCAGATGGAAAATTTTCTATTGATGCAACAAGGTGTGTTGGTGCATGTGGTTTAGCACCTGTATTTACTATTAATAATGAAGTATATGGTAAAGCAACTGTAAAAAAACTAGATGAAGTATTAGATGAATACATGAAAAAAGAAGACTAAAAGGTAGATTTGTAATCAACAAATAGTCTTATATGTGCAATAAAATCTAAAACATAATAAGATACTTAAAGAAACATAGGAGGAAAATTTTGAAAAAAGATTTGTTAAAAACGAACTGCTATGATGTAGAAGAAAAAATGATAATAATTGGTAGTTGCCTGGAATATATGTTTCCTAAAATATATAATGAATTAAATACAATTTCAGAAAATATTTATGATGTTTGTTTAGAAGATACACATTTAAATATGGTTATAACTAAAATTGCAGGGATGATAGTAAGAAAAAAATGTAAAGAATTAACATTTGTAACAGTAGATAAATCACCACATTGCGTACAATTACATTATGTTGTAAAAGAGTTAGAAAATATAATGGATTTAAAAGATATAAAAATCAAAAATTATGTGGCAACAAATGAAGGACTAGTTGAAATACCAATCGAGGTAATAGGTTTATCTAAAAATTTGTCAAAATTAAAAAACTTAATGTAAAAAATACTAAATTAGCAATATAAAATCGAGATGAAGGGCAACTGATTAAGAGTCAGTAGGTCTACCAAATAAGTACTAAAGATGGATTAATATATCGAAAGGAGAAGGGTATGAAAACTTTAGAAGAAATTCACCAAATAAGAGAACAAAAAAGAAAAGAATTAGACTTAAGAGTAAATATTAAAGCAGATACAAGAGAAAAACATATTTTAGTATGTAGAGGAACGGGTTGTACGTCTTCAAAATCACCAGAGATTATAGAGAATTTTAGAAAGATTATAGATGAAAAAGGTATCCAAAATGTAAGAGTTATTCAAACAGGATGCTTTGGTTTATGTGCCAAAGGACCTATTGTTATAATTCGTCCAGAGGATACCTTTTATGCTATGGTAACTCCAGATGATTGCAGAGAGATTATAGAAAAACATATAGAAAAAGGTGAAATTGTAGAAAGACTTCTATGTAAAGATGTTGATAATACAATGGTTAATCGTTTGGATGAGCTTAATTTTTATAAAAAGCAAAAACGTATTGCTTTAAAAAATTGTGGTATTATTGATTCAGAGCAAATTGACGAGTACATAGCATTTGATGGATATAAAGCATTAGAACAAGTTTTAACATCAATGTCTCCAGATGAAGTAATTAATGAGGTTACTGAATCTGGTTTAAGAGGTCGTGGAGGAGCTGGTTTCCCAACTGGTAAGAAATGGTTATTTACTAAACAAGCTGAAGGGAATCAAAAATACGTTGTATGTAATGCAGATGAGGGTGACCCTGGTGCTTTTATGGATCGTAGTATTTTGGAGGGTGATCCACATAGTGTATTAGAGGCAATGGAAATTGCTGGATATAGCATTGGTGCAGATAAAGGATATATTTATGTAAGGGCAGAATATCCAATTGCTGTTCAAAGGCTTCAAGTTGCAATAGATCAAGCAAGAGAATATGGATTACTTGGAAAAAATATTTTTGGTACAGATTTTTCTTTTGATATAGAAATTAGATTAGGTGCAGGTGCATTTGTTTGTGGTGAGGAAACAGCACTTCTAGAATCTATAGAAGGAAGAAGAGGTCAACCACGTGTTAAACCTCCATATCCTGCAAATTCTGGTTTATGGGGTAAACCAACATTGATTAACAATGTTGAAACATATGCAAATATTACTAGAATTATTTTAAATGGTGCTAAATGGTATGCAAGTATTGGTACAGAAAAATCTAAAGGAACTAAAGTTTTTGTTTTAGGAGGAAATGTAAATAATATTGGACTAGTTGAAGTACCAATGGGAACAACGTTAAGAGAAATTGTTTTTGATATAGGTGGAGGAATTCCAAATGGTAGAGAGTTTAAAGCTGCTCAAACTGGAGGACCTTCTGGTGGATGTATTCCAAAAGAGCATTTGGATACACCAATAGATTATGAATCTCTTTCAAGTATTGGTTCTATGATGGGGTCTGGTGGACTAATTGTTATGGATGATTCTAAATGTATGGTTAATATTTCTAAATTCTATCTAGACTTTACAGTTAGTGAGAGCTGTGGTAAATGTACTCCATGTAGAATTGGTACAAAGAGAATGTTGGAAATATTAGATAGAATGTGTGAAGGTACTGCTGATGAGGAAGATTTATATAAATTAGAGAAATTAGCTTTGAACATTAAAAAATCTGCAATCTGTGGACTTGGTCAAACAGCTCCAAACCCAGTTCTAAGTACTTTAAAATACTTTAGAGATGAGTATATGGAACACATTAAATATAAAAAGTGTAGAGCTGGTCAATGTAAAGCTTTAGCAAATATAGAGATTGATCCAGAAAAATGTAAAGGATGCGGTATTTGTAAGAGAAATTGTCCTGTTAATGCAATTACAGGTGAGCCAAGACAACCACACAAAATAGATCCAGATATTTGTATTAAATGTGGTACTTGTGTTGATAAATGCCCATTTAAAGCAATTATGAATTAGTACAATAATTGTTTTTTATGATAAGAATGCCTAAGTAGAAGGGAGAATTTAGATGGAAGAGAATTTAGTAACATTAAAAATTGATGATAAAGAAGTTAAAGTAAAACAAGGGACAACTATTTTGCAGGCTGCAAAACAAGCTAATATAGATATTCCTACATTATGTTTCTTAAAAGATATTAATGAGGTTGGAGATTGTAGAATGTGTATTGTAGAAGTTGATGGAAGAAAAGGATTTGCAACTTCTTGTATTCAGAAAGTTGAAGAAGGAATGGTTGTGCATACACATTCACCAGCAGTTATGGAAGCTAGAAGGGTTATACTAGATTTAATACTTTCTAATCATCACCGTGATTGTTTAACTTGTAGTCGTAATGGAAATTGTGAATTACAAGCATTAGCAATGAAATTTAATGTTCAACATGTGGAATTTGAAGGTGAAATGACAGAGCATAAAGTTGATGATAAATCACCTGCAATTATGAGGGATTTTAATAAATGTATTTTATGTCGAAGATGCGTTGCTGCATGCAAGAATGTACAAGAGATTGGAGCTATTGATTGTATTAATAGAGGCTTTGAGTCTTGTATATCTACAGTTGGTGACCATAGTTTAAATGATGTAAACTGTACATTCTGTGGACAATGCATTGAAGCTTGTCCAACAGGAGCTTTAAAAGAAAAAGAATATATTAAAGACGTTTGGAGAAATTTAAAAGATCCAGATATATATACAGTTGTTCAAACAGCTCCAGCTGTAAGAGTTGCTTTGGGTGAAGAGTTTGGAATGCCTATTGGAACAAATGTAACAGGTAAAATGGTTTCTGCATTAAAGAGTTTAGGGTTTGATAGAGTTTTTGATACAAATACGGGTGCAGATTTAACAATAATGGAAGAAGCAAATGAATTTGTTGAACGTTTTACTAACAAAGAATGTTTACCAATGATTACATCTTGTAGTCCAGGTTGGGTTAGATTTGCAGAAAAGAATTATCCAGATTTATTAGGACATTTGTCAAGCTGTAAATCACCTCATCAAATGTTTGGAGCAATGGTAAAATCATATTATGCTAAAAAATATAATATAGATCCAAAGAAGATATGTATGGTTTCTGTTATGCCTTGTATTGCTAAGAAATATGAGTGCCAAAGAGAAGAGATGGAAGTTGATGGACTTCGTGATGTTGATTATGTAATTACAACAAGAGAATTATCTAGAATGATAAAACAAGCTAATATTGAGTTTACACAATTACAAGATGATGTATTTGATGAACCAATGGGAGAAGCTACAGGTGCTGGAGCAATTTTCGGAACGACTGGTGGTGTTATGGAAGCAGCACTAAGAACTGCAGCAGATACGTTGGAAGGTAAAGACTTACCTCAATTTGAATATACTGCTGTAAGAGGTGGAAAAGGTAGAAAAGAAGCAACTGTAGAAATTGCAGGAAAGAAAATAAAAGCTGTTGTAGTAAGTGGTTTAAGTAATGCAAGAAAAGTAATGGACGAAATAAGAGAAGGAAAAGCAGATTATCAATTTGTAGAAATAATGGCTTGCCCAGGAGGTTGTGTAATGGGTGGAGGCCAACCAATAAAGAGTTCTAAAATAAGAAGTGAAGTTGATGTTAGAAAATTAAGAGCAGATGCTATATATTCAATAGATGAAAAGAGTGTAATAAGAAAATCACATGAGAGTCCAGTTATGAAGCAAATGTATGCAGAATTCTTGCAAAAACCAGGAAGTGAAGTAGCTCATAAATATTTACATACACATTACACAGCTAAAAATATGTATGATATATAGGGATTAGGGGACGTTTCTTAAAATCCCTATTTTATAATAAGGAAAGGTGGAAAAATCATATTATTAATTTTATTCTAATTGGACAATTATGTTCAATTAAAAAGAAGGAGGTAGGATATGAATACTGAATATGAAATTAGAGTATTGGAAATTGATAAAGAAAAATTAATAAAGAAGCTAGAAGAATTAGGTGCAGAATTTAAAGGTAATAATGAACAAAAAAGATATGTTTATGACATAATTCCAAAAGAAGATGGAAAATGGATTAGACTAAGAACGAATGGGAACAAAACAACACTAACATATAAAAATATCGTAAAGACGACAATAGATGGTACTAAAGAACTAGAAATTGAAGTTCCTGACTTTGAAAAAACTAATGAACTATTAGAAAATATGGGAATTAAAAGTAAAGGATATCAAGAAAACAAAAGGACACAATATGTTTTAAACGGAGTAGAGATAGATATAGATTCATGGCCAATGATTCCAACTTATGTAGAAATAGAAGGAAAAAATGAAGAAGAGGTTATGAATACTTTAGAAATATTAGAACTACCAAAAGATAAAGTTACAACTTTGGATGTTGATAGTGTTTATAAGAAGTATGGAATTGATTTGAAGGATATTAAAATCTTAAAATTTAATTAGAAATCAAAATAAAAAATCAATAAAAAGTTGAAATAAAAACATTTCAACTTTTAGTTTGATTTAGTTTTTGGCTTATTTCTTGCAATAAATCTATTTTCTTTACTTCTATTGTTAAAGATATCCAAATTATAATAGATGAGGAAATGCTAATTATAGCTAAATTAATATATCCAAAGTATAGCATCATAATAGTAGTAATTATTAAGATTCCTATAATGATTCTTTTTGCTATTGTTATAGATGTAGAAGATTTGTTGTTTTCATCTATTTTTTTTTCGGTTTCATAATCATTTAAATCAATACCGCATACTGGGCATTTTTCATCAAATTCTGATATTTTTGATTTACAATTAGGACAAATCATAAGAATATTCCTCCTTTTTTTGTTAATTTTAATTTATAAAATATAAAATGTAAATAATCTAATATAAAAATAATTATTTTATAATTATCTTATTCAACTGACTACTCATCCTAATAGAAAAAAACAAAAAAAATATATATAATAACCAAAGTGAAAAATGCATAAATAAAAACTTGTCAAAATACAATAAATGAAATAAAATTGTATAGGTATAGAGATTCATATGAAATGAACTATAATGGTTTGGTCTTATTTAAAAAGAGAACTTTAAGACCAGTTCCAAAAGTTCAAAATTCATAAACAAATATAGGGAAAAAAGGAACGTCCCTAAATCCCTATATTCCTAAAGGAGGAACAAAAAAGAGCATGGTAATAGACAAAATTAAAAAAGTGAATAATGAAAAAGATGAAAAGCCACAAAAAAATACCAGAGCTGCAGATATGTTAGTTGGTAAATGGGTAAAATGTGATGCTTGTAAAGAAATTTTATACAAAGATGATGTTCACAAAAATTTTAGTGTTTGTCCAAATTGTGGTAAACATTTTAGAATTTCAGCAAGAAGAAGAATAAAACAAATAATAGATGAAGGAACATTTGTAGAAACATACAAAAACATGCCAGAAACAGACCCTATACATTTTGATGGTTATCTAAAGAAAATAGAAACATTAAAGGAAAAAACTAAAATACAAGAAGCCGTTACAACAGGATTCGGAAAAATACATGGCAATAAAGTGGTAATAGCTGTAATGGATGGAAATTTTTTGATGGGAAGTATGGGAAGTGTTGTAGGAGAAAAAATAACACTAGCTATAGAAGATGCAATAAAAGAAAAATTACCATTTATAATTTTTTGTGTGTCTGGTGGAGCTAGAATGCAAGAAGGAATGATATCTTTAATGCAAATGGCTAAAACATCAGCAGCAGTAGCTAAATTAGATGATGCAGGGTTGTTAAACATAACTGTGCTTACAGATCCAACAACAGGAGGAGTTACAGCAAGTTTTGCAAGTTTAGGTGATATAATTTTAGCAGAACCTAATGCATTAATTGGATTTGCAGGACCAAGAGTAATAGAACAAACAATAAAGCAAAAACTACCTGAAGGTTTCCAAAGATCAGAATTTTTATTAGAACATGGTTTTATAGACAAGATTGTAGAAAGAAAAGACATGAAGAAAACTTTAGCACAAATATTAGAGTTACATAAAAACTAAGAAAGGAGATGAAATTAATGAGTAAAAAAACAGCATGGGATATAGTTATGCTTGCAAGAGATGCACAAAGACCAAAAGCAAAGGATTACATAGAAAGTATCGTAGATGATTTCATCGAATTTCACGGTGATAGAGCCTTTGGAGATGATAAATCTATAATTGGTGGAATTGGTAGGATAAATGGAACTGTAGTTACAGTTATAGGTCAAGAAAAAGGTAGTACAACAAAAGAAAAAATGGAAAGAAATTTTGGAATGACAAATCCAGAAGGATATAGAAAAGCTTTAAGACTAATGAAACAAGCAGAAAAGTTTCATAGACCAATAATTACATTTGTAGATACTCCAGGAGCGTACCCAGGACTTGGAGCAGAAGAAAGAGGTCAAGGAGAAGCAATTGCAAGAAACTTGATGGAAATGTCTAGATTAAAAACGCCAATAATTTCTATAGTAATTGGTGAAGGATCTAGTGGTGGAGCTTTAGGAATTTGTGTTGGAGATAAAATAGCGATGCTAGAAAATAGTGTATATTCAGTTTTATCACCAGAAGGATTTGCAAGTATTTTATATAAAGATGCAAGTAAAAATAAAGAAGCAGCAGAAAAAATGAAAATTACAGCTAAAGACTTAAAAGAATTAGGAATAATAGATGACATTATAAAAGAAAAAGATAATCAAGAAGAAAATTTAGAGTTTGTATCAGCAGAACTAAAAGAATATATTACAAAAACTCTAAAGAAATTAACTAAGTTAAAAACTGAGGATTTATTAAATCTTAGGTATGAAAAATATAGAAAAATAGGAAAGATGGAGGAATAAGATTATGTTATTAGAAAACAAAAAATTAGTATTAATGGGAGTAAGAAACAAATGGAGTATTGCATGGGGAGCAGCTAAATCAGCTCATGACAATGGTGCACAATTAATTTGTACATATAACCCATCAGAAGGTTCAGAAAAATTAGCAAAATTATTAGAAGAATTTCCTGGAACAAAATTATATCCATGTGATGCAAGTTCAGATGAAAGTATAAGAGATTGTTTTGCAGCTATAAAAGCAGATTTTGGAAAAGTAGATGGAATATTACATAGTATAGCACATGCTTTTACAGATGATTTAAGAAATGATTTTATTAATACATCAAGAGAAGGATATGCTCATGCATGTGATGTAAGTGCATATTCATTAGTAAAAATAGTAAATGAAGCAGTTGCGCAAGATGCATTAAATGAAGGAGCAAGTATTGTTACATATACATATTATGGATCAGAAAAAGCAGTTGTTGGATATAATGTTATGGGTGTTGCAAAAGCAGCACTAGAAGCTAGTATTCGTTACTTAGCACAAGATTTAGGTAAAAAAGGTATGAGAATTAATGGAATTTCTTCAGGACCAATTAAAACATTATCTGCAAAAGGAATTAAAGATTTTGGTTCAATCTTAGATGTTATAGAAGAAAAAGCTCCAATGCACAAAAATGTTACAATAGAACAAGTTGGAGATACTACAACATTCTTATTTAGCAATATGTCATCTGGAATTACAGGTGAAATAATTCATTGTGATAATGGATTCACAACAGTAGGTGTTTAATATAACTAAATCCCTTAGACAATAAGTCTGAGGGATTTTTTCTGTGAATATTTTTAAAATAATATACACTTTAAATCTACATATGATATAATTCTTTAAAATATAATTTGGAGATATATAATGGTTAATATATTTTTTAAAGTAAATAACAAATTTTTAATACATAAATGTGAAAATGAACGAGCAGATAAATATGGTTATTTTTTAAATTATCCCAAAAGCCATATGGAAGTATGGGAAGAATTTCATTATAAAAAATATCATGTTGACTTTGATTTTTTTCCAAGAGGAAGGGTGGTATACAATCTAAAAGAAAATTGTTATTATATTTATCATGATAAATGTATTACTGATTTAACAGAAATTTTGAAAGATTATGAAAATGAAAAATATAAAATTTGTACAGATTATCATT
The DNA here is from genome assembly GCA_930990555.1 of uncultured Clostridium sp. Classification (GTDB taxonomy): domain Bacteria; phylum Bacillota; class Clostridia; order TANB77; family CAG-508; genus Merdicola. The sequence continues at coordinate 18,282 of CAKNPW010000036.1, forward strand.
ATCAATGCCACAAATGTAATCAAGATTATGTAATATAAGGAGGAATACAAATGAATGAAGAAGGAAAAAGTACGTTAGATTTAGAAAAAGAACTGTACGAAATAAAACATACGTTAGTAGAAAATCAAAAGCTATTAGAAAAGATCCTAGAAAAACTTTCAAATAATGATAATAACGACGATGATAATGAAATAGATCCACTTTTTAATGAAGCAGTGGAAAAAATACTTGATTTAAACTATGTAAGTGTTTCGATAATACAAAGAAAATTAAAAATTGGTTATACAAGAGCCAATAGGATTATAGAAGGAATGGAAGCAAAAGGAATTATTTCGAAGTTACAAGAAACTAAACCTCGTAAAGTACTAATTTCAAAAGAATATTGGGATATGATAAAAGATAATAAATAAAGGAGGATAAAAATGAATATAAAATTAACAAAAAATATAGAAGAAGCAAATTGTATAACACATAATGGAACATTCCATTGTGACGAAGTTTTTTCTACAATTTTATTTTCAAAATTGATACCAGAGGTTATAGTATGTAGAACTTCTGATTTAGAAAAAGTCAAAAGTAATCAATATATATATGATGTAGGTGGAGGAGAATTAGATCATCATCAATTTGGTGGAAATGGCGAAAGGGATAATGGAGTAAAATATTCATCTTGTGGTTTGGTTTGGAAAAAGTTTGGAAAAGAAATAATAAAAAAATATACAAACAATGACATAGATGCTATATGGGAAATGATAGATAAAAATTTAATTCAATGTATAGATGCGGGCGATAATGGTCAAATACCAGATATAAATGTAGATTATAGACTTGTACAAGTAGCAAGTATAATATCTGAATTTAATCCAAATTGGGATGAAGATATAGATCCAGATGTTAAATTTGAGGAAGCATTAAAAATAGCAGAAATAGTATTTGATAATTCAATAAAGTCTTCTATTTCGAAGATGAGAGCTAAATCAAAAGTAGATATGGCAATTAATGATTCAAAAGAAGGAATAATGATATTAGAAAAATTTTTACCTTGGAAAGAGTTTTTATTAGAATCAGAAAGTTCTAAAGCTAAATTAATAAATTTTGTTATTTTTCCTTCAAATAGAGGTGGATATAATATTTATACTGTACCAGAGAAACTTGGTTCGTTCTCAAGTAGAAAATTATTTCCAAAAGAATGGGCAGGATTAAAAGATAAAGAATTGCAAAAAATAACTACTGTAGAAACTGCAAGATTTTGTCATAATAAATGTTTTATTTGTGCAGTTGATACCAAAGAGGATGCTTTAAAATTAGCTAAAATTGCAAATAATATATAACAAATATATAACAAAATTATTAAATATAACAAATATAGGTTTAAAATAGATATGTCACACCTAGAATGAAAATAAAATATTGAAA
>CAKNPW010000037.1 GCA_930990555.1 uncultured Clostridium sp.
TAGCATTGGTAGGATTAGAAACAGTAACATTAAGATATGCTGTGGTATTAACTAAGAAACAAAAGAAAAATAATAAATAATAATTAAAGCACTTTTAAGGTGAAGGAAAAGTCACCTTAAAGTGCTTCAATTTATTTTTAGTAAAAATAATAATGAAAAAAATCGAAAGATGACGAACGAAAAAGATTGAAAAATAAAACTTTGTATGATTAAATAAAAAAATAAATGTACATTTATAAAATTCTATTTTAAATCTTAAGTATTTTTTCTAGCAATTTATTTTCAAAATAAATCAAATAAAATTTAGATTAAAATAATATTAAGTAAAGGAGGAATTTTAATAATATAAAATTAACAGATAAGTTAGAGATGCATTTCATACAATTAAATAAATTTATAAAAGAGGGAAAAAAAGAAGAAAATATAGATTTGTGGAATTGGTTAACTTTTATATGTAATAAAGATAAGGAGGGAGTAAAAATGGCAATAGAAGAAAATAAAGAAATAAAAAAAGCACAAGAAGAACTAGAATATTTAACAGGAGATGAAGCAGTAAGAAGAATAGCGTTTTTAAGAGAAAAATATGAAAGAGATTACGCAACAAATATGTCAGGGGCAAGAAAAGAGGGAATAAAAGAGGGAATAAAAGAGGGAATACAAGAAGGGTTAAAAGAAGGAGAGAGAAAAAAAGCTATAGAGATAGCAAAAGAAATGCTTGCTAAAAAATTAGATATAGATCTAATAAAAGAAATAACGAAATTAAGTCAAGAAGAACTAGAAAAGTTAATTAGCAAAAAGTAATAAGAGAATATACTATAACAAAAAGCGATATAAAAATTATAAAAAAAGTATTTGTAAAAAGATAGAGCATTGTTTCGAAAAATAGAAACAATGCTCTATTTACTAAAGTAAGTTCAACAATTTCTTTCGTTTAAAATTTAGCTATAATGTTTACGAAATGTAAATTTTTTGTGAAACGAAACCTATTCTTTTAAATAATATTGAAATTTAAAATCTTAAGTGATAATATTTACGTACGTATATTTGTAAAAGGAGGAAGAATTGGTGATAACTGTAAAAAATGTTACAAAAAAGTATGGAAAGTTTAAAGCCGTAGACAATATTAGTTTCGAAATTAATGATGGCGAGATAATAGGTCTTTTAGGACCAAATGGAGCAGGAAAAAGCACAACGATGAATATTTTAACTGGATTTATCGAGCCAACAGAAGGAGAAGTTATAATTAATGGATACAATATTTCTAAAAAACCTAAAAAAGCAAAAAAATGTATAGGTTACATGCCTGAGGGTGTTCCTTTATACAAAGATATGACAGTAAAAGAATTTATTACATATATGGCAGAACTTAAAGGCGTAAAGAAAGAGCAAATTAAAGAAAGCGTAGACCAAGCAATACAAGACACATGGCTTCAAAACGTAAAAAAAGTACTTATAAGAAACTTATCAAAGGGATATAAGCAACGTGTTAGCATGGCAGGAGCTTTAGTAGGAAACCCAGAAATAATAATATTAGATGAACCAACAGTAGGACTAGATCCAAAACAAATAATAGAAATAAGAAACCTAATAAAAAAATTAGGAAAGGACCATACTTTAATAATAAGTTCACATATACTATCTGAAATAAGTCAAATCTGTGAAAGAGTCATAATAATAAATAAAGGACAAATAGTTGCAGTAGATTCACCAGAACACCTAGAAGATACAGTAAATGTAGAAAATGCAATAAACATAATAATAGAAGATAAAGATAATAAAATAGAACATCTAAATTTAAAAGGTGCAAAGAAAATAGAATTAATAAAGAAAAATGATGATAATACAAAAGAGTATAGGATAATTCCAGAAAAAGACTATGATATAAGGAAAACAATATTTTCGGATTTAGCGAAAGAGAATATTACAATATTTGAACTTAAAAAACCAGAAATAACTTTAGAAGAAGCATTTATGGATTTAATAAAGAAAAATGAAAAAGAGAAAGAAGAAAAAGCAAAACAAATAGAAGAAGAACAGAAACAAAAAGAAGAGCAAAAAAAACAAGAAAAAATAGAAAAAAAAGAGCAAAAGCAAGAAAAGAAAAATAATAAAAAAGCAAATAAGAAAAAAGGAGGTAAAAAATAATGTGGGCAATTATAAAAAAAGAAGTTAGAACATATTTCTTATCTCCGATAGGGTATGTTTTTGTAGGACTATTTTTATTAATGGCAAGTTTATTTTTCTATTCAGAAGTATTAGTAACAGGCTCAACTATGTTTAACAGCATATTTTACTCTTTGTCAACAATTTTAATAATGATAATACCATTATTAACAATGAGAACTTTTTCAGAAGAAAGAAAAGATGGAACAGAACAATTATTATTAACAGCACCAAGAAGTGTAACAAGTATTGTTTTAGGTAAATTCTTTGCAGCATTAATAGTTCTTTTAATAGCAGTAGTATTAACGTTTATATATTATATAATATTAATGTTTTTAGGAAATCCAAACATTAAAACATCACTTGTAACAGTTTTTGGATTTATATTGTTAGGAGCTGCATTAATATCATTTGGTATGTTTGCTTCAAGTATTACGGAAAATCAAGTAATTGCAGCTATTATATCAATAGCATTTTATGTAATAACATGGATAGGAACTCCTTATCTTAGCAAAAGCTTAGAGCCATTGGGACTAATGAATATGTTTAATAGGTTTGGAAATGGTCAAATAGCTTGTACAGAAGTAGTAGCATTTCTTTCTTATACAGTACTATTTATATTATTAACAATTATTGTTATACAAAGAAGAAAGAGTGTTAAATAAGGAAAGGAGAATAGCAGTGAGAAAGTTTTTCGAAATAATAAAGAAAAAATGGATAGCAGATACAACAAGAATCGTGTTACTAGTAGCAATACTTGTTGTAGCATATATTGCTATAAATATATTAGCAGAAAAATTAAATTTACCAACACTAGACTTTACAGAAGAAAAGTTATATTCTGTATCAGATGAAAGTAAAGAAAAAATAAAAGATATAGCTCAAGAAGTAACTTTATATTTTTTTGGAGCAGATGAAAATACAACTATAATTGATTTTGCCAAACAATATAGTGCAATAAATTCAAATATAAAAGTAGAAGTTGTAGATAGTACAGAGAGACCAGATTTGTTAAACAAATATAATATATCAGATGGTGAATCTGCAATTGTAGTACAATCTCCAGAAAGGTCAAAGACAATATCTGCATATGACTTAAGTAGCTATAATTATACAACAGGAGAAACAACAGATTTAACAGAAGAAAAAGTAACTAATGCAATAATAGAAACAACAACAGCAGATAAACCAAAAGCTTATTTTTTAACTGGGCATGGGGAAATGGTAGATAATATGGCTCTTGCAAAAGAATATATACAAAATGATGTTATAGATGTAGCAGATTTAGATTTATTAACAACTGAATTTCCAGAAGATTGTGATGTTTTAATAATTGCAACTCCAACAGAAGATTTTACAGATATAGAGACAGATAAAATAATTAATTATATAAATAATGGTGGAAATATATTATGGTTAAGCAATGCTAAAACAACAGAGCTTGCAAATGTTCAAGAGGTTTTAGATATGTATGGAGTAAGTGTTGGAACAGGAATTGTAAGGGAAACAGATTCTGATAGAATGTTACCAGGAACACAAAACTTTATATTACCAAGTTTATCAACTCACAAAGTAACAGAAGACATATCAGATGGATATATAATTCTATTCAATTCTACTAGACTAGAATTTAAGAGTGATGAAGAACTAGAAACGTTAGGAGTTACAGCAGAACCAATAATACAATCATCAGAAAATGCATACTATAGAGTAGACCAAACTATAACAGATACTGTTGCACAAGAAGGTGAAGAAACAGGATCATTTCCTATAGGTGAGGAACTAACAAAAACAGTAGGAGAAGACAAAGAATCAAAACTTATTATATTTGCAAACAACTTATTTTTGTCTGATTCTCAAATAACAATGAGGGCCTCTACAGGAACTCAATCAATAAATGCAATTAATTTCAGAAGTAATTCAGATATATTGTTAAATACAGTCTCATATTTAGCAGATAGAGACCCAGCAGTTACAATAAGAAAGAAAACTGAATATGTAACATACACAGCAACACAAAAGGAAGATTTAATAATAAGAAGTATAATATTTATCTTGCCACTTGCAATAATTATTGTAGGAATAGTAATATGGCAAATTAGAAGAAGGAAAAGATAAAGAAAAACCATGAGCTTCAAAGTACGAAGTTCATGGTTTTTTCTAGATAAAAGTACTTATAAAATTTTATAGAAAAAAATAGGGATTTTAAGGAACGTCCCTAAATCCCTAAAAAATTAATAAATATATTTATATTTTTTTCTGTTTATGATAATATTAATATAGCAAAAATAAAGGTGGAGATGAAAATGAAAAATTTATTTATAGAGTATCCAAAATGTTCAACATGTCAAAAGGCAAAAAAATGGCTAGATATAAATAAAATAGAATATATAGATAGAAATATAGTAACAGAAACACCAACAAAAGAAGAACTGCAAAAATGGATATCTAAATCTGGTATGGATGCAAGAAAATTCTTTAACACAAGTGGAATGAAATATAGAGAGCTTAATATTAAAGAAAAAGTGAATGACATGTCCGAAGAAGAAATTTATGAACTATTAGCATCAGACGGAATGCTAATAAAAAGACCATTATTTATATCAGACACCTTAATTTTAAAAGGATTTAAAGAAAAAGAATGGGAACAAATCAAAGGAGAAAGTAATGCAATTAATTAGCTTTAATAAGTATCAAAATACAAAGCATAAGGGTAAATTAAATAGAAAAAAAGTTGCTATAATAGTTACTATAATAATTGTTATACTTGTAATGGCAATACTTACAAGTATATATATACTAAATAAAACGTTTAGAGATAACGTCGATAAGTACATTTTTAGAAAAAACATAGCAGAAAACAATGGTCCTATAATCGAGTTACCTTCACAAATAGAAAGTAATAATATTTTAGCTTATAACAATTATATAGGAATATTAAATAAGAGTATTTTAAGTGTTTATTCGTCCAACGGTAAAAAAGAAAAAGAATTAGAAGTAGAAATTAGTAATTGTTTATCTGATTCAGAAAATAGTTTTTTGGCACTAGCAGAAAATGAAGGTTCAAAATTGGAACTTATATCTGGAACAGATATACTTTGGAAAAAGGATGTAGAAGGAAATATAGAGCATATATTTGTAAATAAAAATGGATATGTTTCAATTGTAATTACTGGAACCAGCCATAACAATGTAATAATTACATATAATCCAGAAGGTACAGAGTTATTCAGAACATTTTTATCACAAACTACAGCAATAGATGTTGAAATATCAAACGACAATAAGTATTTAGCATATGGAGAAGTAGATACATCAGGAAGTTTCATTCAATCAAATGTGAAAATAATATCAATAGAAAAAGCACAAACAGTTCCATCTAATTCTGTAGAATACATTTATCCAGCAGAATCAAAAGAAATAATAATTTCGTTAAATTATCAAGATAATAATAAACTAATATGTATGTATGATGACTCTATACATATGATAGAAAATAATTCAGATACAAAATTGTTAGATATTTCCGATACAAAAAATACATTTGCAGATATAAATTTAAAAGATAATGTTGCATATATTGTAGAAAGATCTTCTGGTTTATTTGCAAATATAGATGTAGAAATAATGAATATCTCGAACAATAAAAGTAATGTTTATAATATAGATGCTGTAGCTACTAGTCTAAAAACAGCTGGAGATGTAATTGCAGTAAATTTAGGAACAGAAGTTGATTTTATAAATACAAGTGGATGGCTAATAAAAAAATATAATTCATCTTCCGAAATAAGCAATATTATTTTAGGAGAAGGTATAGCAGGCATTGTTTATTCAGATAAAATAGAAATTATAAATTTGTAGGAGGAGAAAATGAATATTATAGCAGATATTATAGTTGTTTTAATATTAGCAATTTGTATTTTCTTTGGAGTAAAAAGAGGCTTAACAGGGGTAATAGTGAAATTGCTATCAATAGTAATCTCATTAGTGCTTTCATTAATACTATTTAAGCCAATATCAGCAATCATTATAAATCATACTGATATATATAATAATTTAACAACTACAATTGAAAATTCGTTAAATTCAAAAGGGGAAAATGCAGAAGAAAAAACTACAGAACCAAATGTAATATTAGACTCTATAAATGAACAAGTAGAAACAGTTAAGGAAAATACAAATAATGCAATTGCTAAGAGTATAGCAGAAGTTATTATAAATTTAATAGTTATAGGTGTATTGTTTATTGTTATTAACATTATTATGTTCTTCTTAAAATTTATTTTTGGAGCAATTTCGTCATTACCAATAATAAAACAATTAGATAAACTAGGCGGATTTATTTATGGTCTTATAGAAGGACTACTAATTATTTATATTGTTCTTGCAATACTATCATTTGTTAATGTACAAGAACTACAATTAGCTATTAAAACATCATATATAACATCAATTTTATATAATAATAATTTATTATTAATGTTACTATTTTAAAAAATAAGGGGAGATACATATGAAAAAAACAAAAAAATATTTTTATTAACAACTATTTTTATATTTTTACTACTATTATTAGGAACCACAAAAACTTATGCAATGCAAATCTTTGTAAAAATAGATATTACAGGAAAATTTATTACATTAGAAGTTGAACCAACAGATAGAGTTAAGGATGTAAGAGCCAAAATAGAGTAAGAAACAGGACTAGATATTTCAAATAAAGATTTAGTTTTTGCGGGAAAAATATTAGAAGACGACAATACGTTACAAGATTATAGTCTACAGAAAGATTCTACTATTCAATTAAGAGAAAAAGCAGAAGAAAAACGAGAACTAGATGTGGAAATAACTACAGATAATGTAAAAGGATATGATGGACAAGTAACTGTTTATGCGACTGTTACAGATGCAAAAACACATGAACCAGTAAGTAATTTAAAATGTAGTTTGCAATTTAAATGTAAAAATAGTCCTGGAACAATTACTTTAAATGGATTAATAACATCTGCAGAAGGCAAAATAGAAGCAACAGGATTTTTTAACGAAGTGGGAGATTATGCTTTAGCAAGAGTTATGATTGAAGAAACAGATACTACAAAAGCTGTTGATAAAACAGTAGAATTATATGAGATAAAAGATATACCAAAAGAAACAGTCAATGTAAAACTAATAAATTATACTATGCAAAACGGAAAAGTAGTATCATATGAATTTGGAGTTTTTAAAGATAACAAAAAGATAACTGACGACATAAAAATTTTTCATTATTCAGATGCTTATACTTTATATAAAAACGGAATTATAAAAATAGATGTTAATGAAGACAATGATAGTATAATTTACGGAACGTTTAATTGTATAGACATTATGGTAGGGGATACTTATTATACAGCAGATAAGAAATATCAAGAAATATTAATACCTAATTTTAAGACAGACTCATACATAAAATATGGTCAGGAATATGCAAATGCTTTTGGTGAAGACTATATGGGTATAGGTTCCTTAATGTTAAGAGATAAATTTAATTTGGTAACACCAAGTGGTAAAAAAGTATTAGAATTTACTAATAATGATTGGGATTACCATTTTGCTAAACTAGAGGTTAATTTAAGTGAAGAAGAAACTGCAAATTTAGGTTCATATTATATAGAAAATGAATATGAAGAAATATTAAATAATTCTGAAAATATAACATATATACTACCATCAAAAATATATTTAAATAAGCTTGTTCAAGTAGAGCCACCTTATACATTTAATATAAATGAATATGAAGAAGGTGATATTATAACTGCGAAGATACCATCAAAAGACGGGTATGAAGTAAGCTTTACTAATGCAGACGAAGTAAAACAAAATGGTGACGAGTATTCATTTGTTATGAATAGTACCAATGTATTAGTTGAATATAAAAAGATAGGAGAAGAGGAAAACGAAAACACAGAAAATAACGTTAATGATGAAACAGAAGAAGAAACTAGTAACAATGAAATAGTCATAGAGACAGATATAGATGCAGATACAGATACAGATGGAAATGCTATAACTGGTAAGAATCCTAAGACTAGTGATGGCGTAATAGGAGTTGGTGCTATGTTAATAGTAGCAATAATAAGTTTAGGTATAGTAATTATTAAAAAACATCAAATAAATAAAGAAAATTAAAAATATAAGCTAGTATTAAAACTAGCTTATATTTATATAATAGAGGATTGATAGTGTGAATAGAAAAGAAAGAAGAAAGAAAAATAAAAAGATTAAACTTTTAACTATATTAGAGATTATTTTAATTATTATAATAGTTATAACTAGTGTATATATCTTCTTTTGGATTAAGGATAACAATAAAAATAAAAATCTATTAAAAACTATAGAAGAAACAATAACCATCGATGAAAGTAATAATGAAATAAATTATAATATAGATTTTAAAAAATTGAGAGAAATAAATCCGCATACAGTAGGCTGGATAAAAGTAGATGGAACAAATATTAATTATAGTGTTGTACAAGCTCAAGATAATGAATATTACTTAAATCATACATTTGATAATTCATATAATTCAGCTGGTTGGATATTTATGGATTGTGCGAATAAATTGGATGGAACAGATAAAAATATTGTTATATATGGACATAACAGAAAAGATGGGAGTATGTTTGGAAGTTTAAACAATATATTAAACGAAGATTGGATAAATAAAAACAAAGAGGTACTTTTTTTTACAGAACAAGAAACTAGTAAGTATGAAATATTTTCTGTTTATGAAATAAAAAATGAAGATTATTATATAAAAACACAGTTTAGAGATGAGGAATTTTCAGAGTTTATTAAGACAATAAAAGATAGAAGTATTTATAATTTAAATGTAGATGTTAAAGAAACAGATAGTATATTAACTTTATCTACATGTGGAAGTAATAGTAAATATAGACTTGTATTACATGCGAAGAGAATAATATAGGTGAAATAATTAAACTTCAACTAAATTATTGAAGTTTAATTATTTTTTTGTTATACTATGTGTTATATCTTATAATAGGAGTGAAAAAATTGGCAAGTAAACATATGAAAAATGATAATGGAAATATAAATAGAAAAAAAGCAAGTAATAATAAACGACCAGTAAAAAAGAATACACGAAATAATAGAGTAAGTAATATAAAAAAATCAAATATACCAAATAAAAAAAGAAGTAAAAAGAAACATGTAGTAGCAAAAAGAATAATAATATTAACTATAATAATATTAATTATTTTAGCAGGAGTATTTACTAGTAAAGTTGTAATGAATGGTGGAGGACTAAAAGGTCTTCTTGCAACATTAGTGGGACAAACAGAAGAAACAAGAAAAAATATGACATCTATAGAATTTTTAATTTTAGGTGAAAGCCTAAATTTAACAGACACAATAATGATTGGAAAATATGATCCAAATACACAAAAAGCATCATTGGTTTCAATTCAAAGGGATACATTTATAGGCGATAACCCTAAAAAAGCCACTGCTTATGACAAAATAAATTCTGTATATCAAGGAAAGAATTCTGATAAAATATTAAAAGAAGTAAATGAATTAACAGGATTAAATTTAAAGTATTATGTCGCAATTGATACAGAAGGTTTAAAAGAATTAGTAGATGCAATAGGTGGCGTAGAATTTTATGTACCAATGGATATGAAATATGATGATACTAGCCAAGATTTACATATCAATTTAAAAGAAGGTACACAAAAACTAAATGGCGATCAAGCAGAACAAGTTTTAAGGTTTAGACACAATAATGATGGTACTACTTATCCATCATCATATGGAACTCAAGACACGGGAAGAATGAGAACACAAAGAGATTTTATATCAGCTTTACTAAAACAAACTTTAAAATTAAGTAATATTTCAAAAATTGGAGAACTTATAGACATAGCAACCAATAATATAAAGACAAATATACCAATAGATACGTTAAAAGATTATATACCATATGCAGTTGAATTTTCTACAGATAATTTAAAAACAGCTACTTTACCAGGAGAACCAAAAGAAATGAATGGAGTGTGGTTATATTTAACAGATGATGATGAATCACAAGCAATGATTGCAGAGTATTTCTTTGATTGTCCAACAGAAGAAGAAGTAACAAATGAAATGCCAACACTTCAAATATTAAATGGAACAAGAGATTTTAACAAACTAGAGGAAGTAGTAAATAAATATAAAGAAAAGGGCTATAATATTTTAAAAGTAGGAAATACAGAATCAAAAGTAAAACAAACTAAAATAACAAATAGAACAAAACAATCTACAGAGAAAGTTACAGAAGTAAAAAATGTAATAAAAGAAAAAGCTAAGACAGAAACAGGTAAAGACACAGAAGATGTGGATTTTACAATAACAATTGGACAAGATTATTAGGAGGAAATATGGAAAGCGAATTATTAAATAAAATATTAAAAATACTAGAAGAAAAGAAAGCTATAGACATAAAGACTATAGATATCAAAGAAAAAAGTTCTTTAGCAGACTATATGGTTATAGCAAGCGGGACATCTACAACACATATTAAAGCATTGGCTGATAATGTAGAAGAAGAATTAAAGAAAGAAAATATTCTTCCACATAAAATAGAAGGGTATAATTCAAATTCTTGGATATTAATGGATTATTTAGATGTAATAGTTAACATTTTTACAGAAACAGATAGAGAACATTATAACTTAGAAGATTTATGGGAAAAATTAAATTAAATATGTTATACAAAAGAAAAGCAAGGTATTTATTTACCTTGCTTTATAATATCCTGTTGGTCTAACAGCTGATTTTTTTCTTTTTCCTTTTGAGTTCTTTTTTTTAGTTGGTTTTTCAAATAATATTAATATTAATGCAATAATGGCTACTGCGATAACAATATATAGTACATAAGATTTTTTAACGTCGTTTCCAGCCTTTAAGTTTACGGTATATTGAATATTATCTACAATATATGTTGCTGTACCAACAATAGTATCTTTTTTTATTGGTGCTTGTAAATGTTCATTTAAAGTTATTTCTGGTTCTATAATATTATTAAGTTTATCATTAGTAACAATCGTATTAACTCCAGTTTCAGCGACTAAATTTAAATTTTTAGTAGCAGAAGTGGCATTTTTTACTTCAATTGTTTTTACTATATCACCAGTTTTAACAATATCTTTTTTAGAAAAATTATCAAATCCGTAATTAAATAAAGTTTTTACATCATTATATCTATCATTATCTGTACGAGATTTTAGTACAACAGCTATTAAATTTTTATCATCTTTTGTTGCGGAAGATATTAAACAATTTCCAGCAGGAGTAGTAAATCCTGTCTTTATTCCCACCGCATATTCATAATAATTTTCACTTTGTTTTTTTATTAAATCATTTGTTGTTATAAGAGTTCTGTCTATTCTAGAATATTTATTCGAACTAGGTAAAGTATATGATGCAGTAGATACAATTTGTCTAAATGTATCGTTTTTCATTGCTTCTTTTGCAATAACTGATAAATCATAAGCAGTTGTATAATGATTATCATCATGAACTCCATTTGGATTTACAAAATGAGTATTTTTACAACCTAATTCTACGGCTCTTGTGTTCATCATAGATGCAAAGCTATCTATACTTCCAGCTATATGTATAGCTAAAACATTAGCGGCTTCGTTAGATGAAGGTAATAATAATGCATATAGTAAATCTTTTACTGTTAATTCTTCTCCCATTTTTAATAAATCTGAAGAATATCCTGATGGAACAGATGTTATAGCTTCGGCTGTAACTGTTGCAATATCATCTAATTTACAATTTTCCAGTGCTAGTAATGCTGTCATGATTTTTGTTGTACTTGCAGGCTCTCGTTTTTCGTATGCGGATTTCTCGTATAATACTTTTCCTGTATCGCCATCAATTAAAATTGCAGATTCGGCATTAATATTTAAGTTATTGCCATCTGCGAAAGTTCTTACGGGTAATAGGATTGATAATCCTAAAATACAAGCCATTAAGCATAAAATAAATTTTTTGAATTTCATATTTTTACTCCTTTATAAGAATATATATATAATATATTATATTTCGACAAATTTCAATCTTTTTTTACATAGTAGATAAATTTTATGTGTTAAAGTATAGCGCGTAACAGGAATGTAGCCTGCTATACTTCATTGTAACAAATTAATTAAATAAATAAGTAGGAGGTTAAATGAACGAGTTTAATTTAAAAGATAATAAAGTAATAATTGTAATTATTTCTATAATAATTATTATCTTTTTATGTGTGTTTTTTTATACGCGTAGTAATTTAGAAAACGAATATACAGAACTAGATAATTATAATATGTTACAAAATGAAACAAGTACTGACATAGAACAAGAAGAAACTTCAAAAATAGTTATACATGTTACTGGGGCAGTAAATACTGAAGGAATTGTAGAGATAAAAGAAGGAGGAAGAATTGCAGATGCAGTAGAAGAAGCAGGAGGATTTAGCGAAAATGCGGATATTTCACAAATCAATTTAGCATATCAATTAGAAGATGGACAAAAAATATACATTCCGAGTATTGCAGATGAAAAAATAAAAGAAGAAGAAAAAGTACTTCAAAAAGAATATGTAACAGATGAAGCAGGGGATGATATAATAGTAGAAGATGAAACGTCTAGTGTAAAAAGTAAGGAAAACATAAAAGTAAATATAAATACAGCAGATCAAGCTGAATTAGAACAAATACCAGGCGTAGGAGAAGCTACAGCACAAAAGATAATAGAGTATAGAAAAACTAATGGCAAATTTAAAAACATTGAAGATATCAAAAATGTAAGTGGAATAGGTGACAGTAAGTTTGAAAATATGAAAGAAAAAATTTGTGTAAAATAGTTTAAAATATTGATAAAAAATCAAGAATATATTAAAATGTATACATAGATTTATAAAGGAGAGAATAGTATGACAAGTAAACAACGTGCTTACTTAAGGAGTCTATCAAATCATATAGAACCAATATTTCAAATAGGAAAGCTAGGAATAAGTGATAATTTAATAAAACAAATAAAGGATGCCTTAAAAGCAAGAGAGTTAATAAAAATAAAAGTACTAGAAAGTGTAGAAGCACCCATAAAAGATATTGCGGAGGAAATTTCTTTGCAAACAGATTCAATAATTGTGCAAATAATGGGAAATAAAATAACTCTATATAAAAGAAATAAAGAAAAAACAAAAATTGTTATACCAAAATAGGGAAATAGGGATATAGGGATATAGGGATATAGGGACGTTCCTTAAAATCCCTATATTATTAAAATTAAACAAGTTAAAAAAGTAGTCTTAATGGCTACTTTTTATGGTATACGAAAATTGCTAGATTTTTTCGGAGAAACAAGATTAGGGGACATATGTCCGCTCAAACAAAGCGAGTGGCATATATTTCGCGATTAATTTAAATAGATACTTGGCCAAAATCCTTTCTTATAAAATATCCCTTATATAAACTTCATTACCATTGCTATCTATAAATCGAAGATTTGGAAAACTCTTTTTCATATAGCTATCAGGAAATATCTTATTTTTTACAAATGTTTCAAACTTGCTAGAAGATTTAGATGGTAAATTATAATATTTATCAATAGCTTTGGTTTTATATAAAGAAATGGAATATATTGTTGCAAATAAATCAAATACTAGAAAAGTAATAACAACAATTTCTAATCTTAAGGTTAATTTAGTTGTTAATTTGTCAATTATTTTATCTACTAATGGTTTAAGCCATCGTATTAAAAATATAGAAAGAACACCCCAAAATAATGAATATACTAAAGAAATTCTACCATTTAAATCAAACCTTAAGTATGAATATTCCCAAAATCTAGTACCATATAAAGCTTCTAGAGCAAAACTTAAAAAGTATTCTAGAATACTACCAAGAAGTATTCCATATAAAAATAATAAGATCGGATTATCTTTATATTTATTAAGCAAAACTATTAAAAAAGTTGCTCCAACCCCATAGATTGGGCAAAAAGGGCCATAAATTAATCCTTTTCTACTTTCAAATATACCTGTAGTTTGATAACAGTATACTGTTTCTAGTATAAGACCAACAATACTGAATAAAATAAAGTACCAAAGAATTTCATGAATAGAAATTCCTAGTATTTTTATATTAAATTTCGAATCTTTAATATCTTTATTTACTTTCATAATACTCCTTAATATAATTATTATAACAAGATATCATAAATTTATTAAAAAGAAAAGAACAAAAAATATTCGATATATAATTGTATGAAATCACTATATATCGAATATTTTATTAGAGGGATAAGTTGTTAGTTACAAATTATATACGGATTTCGTACTTTGTTCCTAGTGTAAAAGCATTAAGTCTATTGATTATCTAACCATTCATAATATTTTACAAGGTATTCCCAACAACCTTCTTTATCTGTTATACCATCATAGTGATTCTGTACTCTTTTAATAATTTCATTTTTATCTACCCATTTAACTTCTGAAACTTCTTCGGTTTGAAGACTTAAATTAGAAATAGCTATATCTTTGTTCACTATATAATATTCATTAAAATGTTTATTAATAATATTTTCTTTTTTATTAACAGAAATCGAACTACCAATGAATAATATATCATTTTTAGTTAGAGAAATTCCTAACTCTTCTTTTACTTCGCGAATAATTGATTGAAAGCCAAATTCACCACTTAATACGTGACCGCCTGCAGTTATATCCCAACAATTAGGCCACATTTTTTTATTTGGACTTCGTTTTTGTAATAAAACTTGACCTTTAGAATTAATAATAAATACAGCTACAGCTTTATGCCAAAGGCCTTTAGAATGACAAGTTTCTCGACTTGCAGTCTTGTTTAAATATTCTCCTTTTTCATTAAAAACATCCAAAATTTCTTCCATAATTTACTCCTTTTTTATAGTTTACAAAAATTATACGAATAAGCATAATAAAATGCAAGAATATTTAAATGTTTGTATATAAAAAATTATAGTAATCTGATATAATATACGTAATTTATAAGAATAAATATAAGAAGGGATGAAATGTATGGAATATTCTGTAGATAAAACAACTAGAAAAGATCGAATAAAACTAGTAAAAAAAGCACTAGCGATTTCTATATCAGGAGCAGATGTACCAACAGATGAAACGCTAAATCTTACAAAAGAGTACGTTGATGGAAAAATCGAGTTAGAAGAACTTCAAAAGAGAATTATAGATAAATATAATAAAAATAAATAAGGAGAGTAATTATGAAAGACCCATATATACAGGAAAATGGAACGCTAAAAAATAAATTAGGAATAAAAGAATATGATGATTTAAATAAGGCAGAAAAAGATATAGGATTTGTAAAATTAATTGATGTAAATAAAGCTTTTAAAAAGAGATATGATGCAGATTTTTTAAAAACAATACATAAGCATATTTTTGGAGATATTTTTGATTGGGCTGGAGAATTTAGAACAGTTCCAATTGAAAAAATAGAAGTTGTAATACCAGGATTAAGTTTACATTATTCCGAACCAAATGATATTCCAAAAGAATTAGATTCAGCGTTAGATGTTTTAAACAATACTAATTGGCAAGGAAAAAACATAGAGGAAATTGCTTCAGAATTTACTCAAGGGCTAGCAAGGATTTGGCGAGTACATCCTTTTAGAGATGGAAACACAAGAACAACTTTAGCGTTTGCTGATATTTATGCGAAAGAACATGGATTTCCGATGGACATTTCAATGTTATTAGATCAACTTTCTAGAGTTATAGATGAGAATGGCAAAATTAGAAGATATAGCATTAGGGATAAATTTGTATTAGCTGCATTAGATAAAAAAGATTATCCAGAGCCAGAACATTTAACAGCATTAATAAAAACAGCAATTCAAGAAGGAATAAGCCAGGAAAAACATAGACAAGGTAATATATTAGGAAAAAACGAAGAGGAAGAAGTAAGGTAAAGCAACAAGAAGAGATAGTAAAATAAAATGGAGTAATAAAATGAAAAAAAATAAAATGAGCAAACCAGCAATTTTTATGCATAGTGTAATAATTGTTACCTGTTTAGCAAGTATTGTTTGTTTTACATTATACTATGGGAATATATATAAAAGCCAAGTTGTTTTATGGACAGGTGTAACAGCATTTACTATAATGTATCATTTTGGAATGAGAATTATTATGGGAAATGTTACTAAGCTATTTAAAAAACATATAACGTATAAACAATGGTGGTTTAAAGAGAGAAATTTCGAAAAGAAATTGTATCAAAAATTAAAAGTGAAAAAGTGGAAGGGAAAGGCACTTACATATAATCCAGAAACATTTTCACTAAAAGAGCATTCATTAGAGGAAATAGCTAATACGATGGCAAAATCAGAATTAGATCATTGGGTAAATGAAGTAATTTCTATTTCAACAATTTTCTTTTCTGCTATATGGGGACAATTTTGGATATTTCTTTTTACTGCACTTTGTGCTATGGCTTTTGATAGTCAATTTATTATTATGCAAAGGTATAATAGACCAAGAATAATAATAGCTATGCAAAAAGAAAAGAAGAAAGTTTTAAAACAAGATACAGTTATTTTAAATAAATAAGGTGAAACATATGACAATTAAAATTAAAGTAGATGAATTATTAAAAAAATATGAAGAAAACGATTCTGAAAATTTAGCAAAGGTAAGCAAAGCGTTAAATAAAAAGGATACTTGGCAGAAAAATATTATAGATGAAAATGGGGAAGAAGTTAATATAACATTGCTATTATCATATGAATATTCAAAAGGAATAGAAAATATTACTAATGGTATAGTAAGTTTTGATGAGGCTCTAGGTAAATTAATGGAAATTGATAATTTAGTTCTAGGTGAATTTAATGAAAATAATGATGATATATTATATGGTAAAGATTATCAAGATAAAGACATGATGATAGCAAATTCACAGGAATATTATGATATTGTAAGAAATCATACTGGAGCAATGAGTTTTAACTATTTTGATAAAAGTGGTAAATTAGCAGATACAGTAGCTATATTTAAAGAGGTTAGAAATAGTGAAGGAAGAAAGATAAAAGAAGGAGCGACATTTCAAGATTTAACAGACCTTAGAGATACATTTTTTCATGAAGTAACTCATCATATGGAAAAAGACTTTGTATCAAAAGCTGAACCACAGATGTATACAAGTATAGATGGAAGAACATACAGTAATTACAATAAAGTAGATAAATATAGAAAAATGGAATAATTGATAGAGATAGGTTCTAATCAAGAATTATTTATAGAAATAGAAAAAGAAGAAGAATCTAATTATATAACAATGAAAAGGGCAAAGTTTTATGAAAGACTTGGATCTAAAAAAGTAAAATCTGAATATTTGTTATATGGCGTTTTATATACTAAAAATGATAATGTAAATAAAAAAAGAGTTGATAAAATTATGTTTGATTATTATATAATAAATTGTGGCAAAGAAGCTGTACAAAATAATTGTAAATTAATTATATAAAAAACTTGAATTCTATAAGAATTAAATTTTTAATAAGTAAATAGTAAGAATTTAAAATGGTTAAAAGAACATGATAACAGGAGGTAGTATGGACAAAGCAGAGTTCCTAAGAAATATTGGAGTTAAAGCCACAAAGGAAATACAAAGTAACCAAAAGATAAGCCAACTAGTTAATTATATCAAAAATAAAGATATTACAAATTTAACAAATGTTAATTATATTAATGAAGAAAAGTTTTTATATTTTATTACAAATATGACAAGTGCTGATAGTATAATTGAAGTGCTAAAGAATGATGCATATTTATTTAATTTTAATTATGATTATAAAGAGTTAGTGAAATATTTTAATATTTATAATCCAAAAAAAATAGCTATGATTGGTGGTTCAATGATTCTTACAGATAAAGAGTATTTAAAATATGCAACTATAGAATGGACACAAGATGTTTTTTCTAAATCAGAATTAATTATTAAGTTATATAAGAATAAAGTAGAATTTGAACAAAATCCGTATAATCCTGGAGATATTGAATATATTTCTGCTTTTGAGCAAAATCTACGAGTTTTAATTATAGCCAAAAAACAGGGTAGACTTGAAGAAGTTATTCGTAAAGCAACAAATGTAATGTAAAAAAAAACTAATATTATTTCTATTAAATTTTTGTTATAAAATTAGCAAAAATAACTATTTATTGAAAGGAGAGAAGTTATGATTATAGATAGTTTTGATGATAAATCTGAGGCAATAATAAATCCACATCCAAAAGAAAATGCACCAATAGTTGATGCATGCATTATTACTTTTTCACATATTATTGAGAAATTTGTTTTAGAAAATTATCAATGTAATAAAATAGCACAAATTAAATTTGCTACTGGAATTACGCCAATTTATCAAATTGAGTACAAAGGGAAAAAATTTGCTTTTTACAAAACTTATGTAGGCGCTCCTGCGTGTGTAGGTTCAATAGAAGATACTCTTTCAGAAATAAAAACTAATAAATATATAGTTTTTGGTGGGTGTGGCTGTTTAAATAAAGAAATAGCACTTGGAAAAGTTATTATACCAACAGAAGCCTATAGAGATGAAGGAACTTCTTATCATTATGTACCAGCTTCGGACTATATAAAAATAAAAAATGCAAATATAGTTGAAAATTTTATGAAAGAAAACGAAATTCCCTATGTCAAAGGAAAAACTTGGACTACAGATTCTTTTTATAGAGAAACTATTAATAATTTTAAAAAACATAAAGAAGATGGTTGTGTATCTGTAGAAATGGAAAGTTCAGCGCTTCAAGCTATGTGTGATTTTAGAAAACTTAATTTGTATACATTTTTTACAAGTGGCGATTTATTAGATGCACCAAAATGGGATAAAAGACATAAAGAAGGAGAAGTTGCAGGTACACAACATGACTCAGGACATTTTGATATTGCTATAGAATTAGCTTATTATGTAACAAATCAAAATATATGAAATTTAAAATTAAATAAATACAAAGGATTTAAGAAATTTTCAAACTTTGCTTGAATACAATTATTACATTCAAATTATTTTAGCTGAATGCAACATTGAATGCAGTAACACAAATATAGAGAAATTATAAAAAAGTTTGAGAAAAAAAGGCTTAAAATAGCCCAAAAACAATTTAAGGAGCTTGTAAAAAGCTCCTTTTTCTGGTCGAGGTGACAGGGATCGAACCTGCGACCTCATGGTCCCAAACCACGCGCGCTACCAACTGCGCTACACCTCGATTACAAAGTACCAATATAATATAACATAATAAAATTTAAATTTCAAGCCTTTTTACAGAAAATTTTAAAAAAACTGTGTAGGTTTGTCAAACATATGTCACACTTTATTGATAAATATATACTTTGAAATA